>JAEEUW010000030.1 GCA_016290665.1 Clostridiaceae bacterium
AAGGCGCAGGGGGCGGATCATCCTGGCGGATATCCGTCCCCTGCAACGCAGTATTTCACAAATAAGCGCGCCGCTGCGGCTATATGATCCCTTATTTGCGCCGCCCTTACCGGTGGACTGTTGCTTTTTTGTTGATGGCTCAGGACTTCGCTTTTCGCGTCTGCAGCGTGACCTCTCTGGACTGGTGCGCCAGAATATCGGCCTTGGCGTCCTTGAGGCTTTTGTAGCCGGTCATATAGCCGCCGTAGCTGTTGTCCAGCGTTTCAATGACCTGGCCGGTATACATGGTGCTTTGATAGGACATCGTCGGCTGCTTGGTGTCACGCACAACGATGTTCTTATAATAGACCACAACAAACCGCTTGGCAGAACCGCCGCCCTTTTCGGGATAACGGACCAGATAGACGTCATACAGCGTGTTGCTGTTTTTGCCGTCGGTCGTCAGGAACATAACGTAAGGCGCGGAAGATTTGGCTTTCACGGAGGTGCCCGCGCCGTGGATGGCGGTGGAAACGGTGATGTCCGACTTGTTGTGGATCATTTCGACCGCCTTTTCGCTGAGAGCACCGAGATCGGTCAGATACTTGTCCAGCCCGGTGACCGTGTAGGTTTTGGTGAGCGGCAAAAGGTGATATTCGCTGCTGCTTGCCGTCACGACGACCTGATCGCCTTCGGAAAGGAACCTGCGCGGCTCCACGCGATAGCTGATCTTTTTGGGGTCCACTTCGCCGCTGTCGTCCGACTGCACCTGCAGCTCGGCCGTGCCGTCGCCGGTGATGCCGGAAAAAGAAAGCGTGATATAGCTGAACGGATCCACGGTCGGCTGCAGCTTATAATAGGCGTAAGCGGCGCTGAACAGGGCAAGCACAACGCAAAGCACGATCAGAAGGCCTTTGCGTTTGCGCCGTTTTGCGCGCTTTTCCGCTTCCTCGTTTGCCTGCAGAATGCCCTTTTGCCGGGCATACGCTTTTGCTTCCAGACTGTCCGTGTCTGTTTGATGCAGCAATTCTTCATGGCCGCAATAGGGGCAGCGCAGCGTTTTTTTCGCAGCGTCATGCTCCATGTGACCGCCGCAGCTCGGACAGGTCAGATCCAGTTTTTCAATTGCCATTGCCGTGCCTCGCGTCTTTTTTTTTCTTCTATTTTAGCACGGAATCTCAAAAAAGAAAAGCCCGTGAAGAGAATTAATCAAGCGGAAAAACAAGCGCTTTGCGCTGCAGGGCTCTTTTTTTTCGCTTATGGTTGCAAAATATGGCGCCGTCATGTATAATAAAAAAGATAGTTTCACCCGAAGGGGAGTTATTTTTTGAACCAGCCTGTCTATTACAGAACCTACGCCGAGATCGACCTTGCGGCCATCCGGCATAATTTCGATCAGCTCAAAGCCAAGCTGCCGCCGCAGACCGGGGTGCTTTCCATCGTCAAGGCCGACGCTTATGGTCACGGGGCCGTTGCCGTTGCGCACGCGCTCGAGAGCCGCACCGACTTTTTTGCGGTCTCCGCCGTCTCCGAGGGCGTCGAGCTGCGCCGGGCGGGGATCACAAAGCCGATTTTGCTTCTGAGCTACACGAGCCCTGCGGAATACGATCTCTTGCTGGATTATGACATCCGCGCCGCGATCTTTTCGCTTCGTGACGCAAGGCTGCTTTCCGACTGCGCCCTTGCGCACGGCAAACAGGCGGTCGTCCACCTCGCCGTGGATACCGGCATGGGCCGCATCGGGTTCCCCGTGACCGAAGAAGCCGCCGACGAAGCGGAGCAGATCAGCCTGCTGCCCGGCCTCACCGTGGAGGGCGTGTTCAGCCATTACGCCACGGCCGACATGGCCGACAAGACCGAGGCGAACGCCCAGACCGAGCGCTTCCGTTTGTTCCTCGAGCTGCTGGAAAACCGCGGCGTCAACCCACCGATCTGCCACATCTGCAACAGCGCCGGCGCCATGGAGTTCACCGACTGCTTCGACATGGTGCGGCTCGGCATCGCGCTCTACGGCCTGTTCCCGTCGGACGAGGTCAGCCGCGCGGGCTTCGATCTGCGCCCGGCAATGCGCGTGGTGAGCCACGTGATCCACGTCAAGACGGTGGAGGCGGGGACCGCGATCGGCTACGGACGCACCTGGATCGCGCCCGAACCGCGCACGATCGCCACGGTGTGCATCGGCTACGCCGACGGCTTCAACCGCGCGTTTTCAAACAAAGGTTATGTGCTGATCCGCGGCAAAAGAGCCCCCGTGGTCGGCAAGGTCTGCATGGACCAGATCATGGTCGACGTCACCGGCATTCCCGGCGTCAGCGTGGAGGACGAGGCGACCGTTCTCGGCCGCGACGGAGCCGAGGAGATCACCGCCGACGCGCTGGGCAGGTCCATCGGCACGATCGGCTATGAGGTCATCTGCAACTTCATGCCGCGTGTGGCGCGGGTCTATCGTTCATAAAAAGTTTACCCTGCGCGAACAGCCATGGCAACAACGGTGTTGATTTTTTGGAAAAGTCATGGTATGATAGAGTGTAAGATTTCACCGCATCCGCTGCGGTGAGCGAGACATAGAACCCAGATATTGAAAAAAGGAGCGAACCGACTATGAAAAAAACGATCAGAAAAAGCCTGGCTCTGCTGCTGGCCGTCCTGATGCTGCTGGCCGTCAGCCCGATGGGCGTTGCGACGGAGCTTGATCCGTAATGCAAGCATGAGTTTGCGGTGACCGGTTCAAATTGGAAAGCGGAAGATAAATCCTGCGATATTACTCTGAAGTGTTCCAAATGTGAAGGCGAGAAGGTTGTCAATGTTGCGGCAACAAGAACCGGAGGCACTCCTGCAACTTGCACGGCTGATGGCAGCGACATTATGACGGCAGTATACACAGAGGTTACTCCCGTTTGGATGGGCAGCGAAACTTTTGCTGTTCCTGCTCTCGGCCATGACTTCACGGGCGAAGTCAACCCGTTGAACAACGGCACCCATAACTTTAAGTGCTCTCGTGAAGGCTGCACTGCTGTGGGTATTATGAAGGAAGTGACGGTTGACGAAGAGACCAAGACTGTGCCGGAAGAAAACGGCACGGTAGACTGCACCACCGAGATCGAAGCGAACAAGGCGACCTGCACGACCAAGGCGAAGTGCGACGTCTGCGGCGCGGAATACGGTCCCGAACCCAAGCATACGCTGGAGCACGTTGACGAAGTGAAGGCGCAGTGCGGTGTTCCGGGCGTGAAAGAGCACTGGGTTTGCACTGTGGAAAGCTGCGGGGCCATGTTTGACGTGAAGGAAGACGGCAGCGTCGATCTTGAAAAACCGATCACCGACACCGTGCTGCCTGCAATCGAAGGCGATCACGTCAAATCCGATATTTGGGTACTGGTCGGCCTTGACGGCGCGCCCTATAACTGCCTGCAGCCCGGCAAACGGGTAAAGAAGTGCACGAAGTGCCAGGCTATTCTGGAAAGCGAAGACGTTGAAGCCGCTGCCGCGCACTCGATCGACGAAAACCAATGGGTCTATGAGGCTGCCGACGGCTCTGCGTTCCGCTGTGAGGACGGCGGCAAGCGCTATCACGAATGCACTGTTTGCGGCGAAAAGCGCAATGAAGAAACCGTGAAGCCTACCACGACCCACGAGGACGAAATGATTGACGCCGTGGAAGCCACCTGCGGCAAGCCGGGTCACAACGCCTATCAGAAGTGCAAGCGCTGCGGCCGTGAGGTCGGCAAGGTGACCACGGATCCGAAGGATCACGAATGGAAAGAAGTTCCGGCGAAGGAGCCCAAGTGCAACGAAACCGGCAACGAAGCCTATTATATCTGCAAAAACTGCGGCGTGATCTCCAGAGCCGCGAACGAAGCGAACAAGATCAACGACATTCTGGATGAAGAAGGCAACGTCGTCAAGACTGCACTGGAGCAGGTCACGATTGCCAAGACCGCCCATCACTTCGAATCCTATGCCGATGCAAAACCCGCGTCCTGCACCCTTGCGGGCAGAACGGAAGTGTTCCGCTGCAAGGACTGCGAACAGCTTGCAATCGTTGTTGCTGAGGCAGGCGAAGACACCTATGAGATCGACGGAACGATCTATAAGGACATCGCTTCTCTGGACGACGCCAAGACCGAACCGCTCGGCCACAATTGGTATGAGGACAAGGAAGAAGACAGCGTCGGTTATGTGAAGCCGACCTGCAGCCAGAAGGGCTCCTTTGTCAAGTTCTGCCTGCGCTGCGACAAGAAAGAGACCGTTGAGATTCCGGCGCTCGAGCACGTCAAGGACGAGCCCGTGAAAGACGCCGAAGGCAACCCGGTTGTCGGCGCGGCCACCTGCGAAGAGCCCGCCTTTGAGAAGTGGACCTGCCAGAACTGCCATGAGGAATTCAAGGTTTACAGCACCCAGCCCGCCCTCGGCCACGTCTGGGGCGACACGAAGGTTTCCGCTTCTCCTGCCTCCTGCACCCAAAAGGCCACCATCGGCTACAAGTGCGATCGCTGCGGCGCGTTCAAGGACCTTGAGGAAGTCGGCGAGCTGCTCCCGCATACCTTTGAAACGGTTGTGGAACCGGCTGACTGCACCCATGACGGCAAGAGCTACAAGCGCTGCACGACCTGCAATCTGGTTCAGGACGAAGTCGTCATCAAGGGCGAGCACGTCGATACCGACCCGAAGGACGGCTACTGCGACCGCTGCGGCGTCTATATCTCCTGCGACCATATCTGCCACAAGACCGACGGCTTCAGCAAGTTCATCTGGTTCATCCTGAACGTCTGGAATCAGTTCCTCGGCATCAATCAGACCTGCAAGTGCGGCGAGCTGCACTACGTCAAGTCCGGCAGCATCGTGGTGCCCGACTGATTCGGCTCCGTAAAGCAAAAGCAGCACGCATCCGAATTCTGTTAGAACAAAGCAAAAAAATCCGCGCAAGGCTGACGCCTTGGGCGGATTTTTTCATGCAGGTGTTGCGGCGGGCACCCGTTTCAGGGGCTTCCTCAACCGTGGCGGCAGCGGCGAAGCCACCTCACCCGTCACGCGCTTTATATGCTTCTTATTCACCGCAAGACTTCGGGGCGTGTGCCATCCTCCCCGCCGGCGGGGAGGGCAGGAAGGCTGCGGATTTGCCGCGGTGTCGGATATGATCTGATGCTGCCTTGCAGCAGCTTCAGTGGCGGATGAAGCCGGCGAAACGCCGGCGCTGCGGCAGCAAGCCGCGCGTGCCACAGTCGGCCATGGGCCGACCGCTACAGGGCGCTTTTCCGGCAGTCACTGATCATTCTCAATTCTCAATTCTTTCCGCCTGCGCCGAAGAACCCCGCCGCGCCGTCAACGGCCCGTTTTGCCGTCAGACGCGGATATTCGCTGTAGCCGTCGGAGCCGAAGTGCCGATAGAGGAAATCGCTCACGGGGGTGAAAACGTCGGGCGTTTCCACGGTCGGCTTTTCCTTGCCGCAAAGCACCAGCGCTTTGTGCAGCTGCGCTTCGGCGTCGGGCACGGCGGTCGGGCCGTCCACGGTTCTGGAAAGCACGGCTTCGGCGTTTTCCACCGCGGCGTTCAGCTTCGCCTTCTGGCGGCGCGTCAGCAGCTTTCGGTTGACGCCCGCCGCCTTGTCGAGCAGCGCCAGCAGGTTTTTCACGTTGCGGCCGTAGTTGAACTGCGGGAAGGCGGGGGAGGTATACACGTCCTTGATATCGTCGTGCGCAATCAGCTGCATGGCGAGCTTGAGGATCACGTCGTTCCACTGCGTCAGATCGTGGCGCTGGTTTTTGAAATAGAACGTCGTGTCGGGCAGCAGCCCCGTGGAAGCGTCGATCACGCGGTCTGGCGAGATATGGTCGTGGGCCGGATTGCTGCAGCAGGTGTTTTGCTGTTTGTAGTCCGCGGGCAGCGTTTCGCCCACGTTGGCGCTCGTGGCGCCCATGGAGGTGGAATCAAGCTGAATGATGAAGTCGGCGTTCTGGTCGTTCCAGTGGGCGCCCACGTTGATCAGCGAAATGTCGTATTCCGCCACGCAGAACACCTGCACGCCCTTTTGCTGCAGCTTGCGGATGTTGTCCTTGTGGTGCAGCTGCACCTGATAATAGCGGTCGGTCTGCGCTTTGATCGCGGCCATGTCGGGCGAAGAGAGATAGCGCGCCGCCGCGCTCTCATAGGCCCCGCTCGGGCAAAGCGCCCACATGCCCGTGGAGCGGATCATCACGTCCTCCACCAGCCGCCTGACGCCCTTTTGCAGCGCGCTCATCAGCACCTCGTCGGGGAACAGCCGCGCCGCCAGCTCAATGAGGCCCGCCGTGGGCGCGTCCAGCAGACGGATGTTTTCCAGAAAGCCGTGATAGAGATAGTCGCTGTCGAGGAAGGTGATCTCGTCGTTGAACACGTCGCCGATGATGCGCGAGCCGTCGAGCGCGGGCACCACGAACAGAATCTTGTGCAGCTCGTCCATGACGGCGGGGGTGTACTCCAGCATGGCGCTGACGATGGACGCGCCCTGGCTCAGCGGCACCAGATTGACCTTGTCGTGGCCGGTCTGCGCCTTGACCAGCTGAATGAAGTCATAGAGCTCGTTTGCAAGGCCGATGTGGTTGCCGAAGGAGTTGTATTCGAAGTAATAGAGATGGTCGCGCGGCAGATCGGTGGGGTAGAGCTCGAACGGGATGTGCTGGTTGACGATGTACTTGTCATAGTCGGAGTACTTCGCATAGGAATAGGGGAACTTTTCGGTCAGCACGTTGCCCTCGGGTATGGCGTTTTCGTCGCAGCGGTTGATGCTGAAGGCGTCATAGATCGCCTCGGCGAACGCGTCGGAAAAGCCGACGTCGCGCTGGGTGAACAGAGACAGCAGCGCCGGGCCGAGCAGCGTTCTGATCAGCTTTCCGGTCTGAATCCACGCCGGAAAGGCCGAAACCTTTTTGCCGTCCCTGTCGGTCAGGGGCGCGCCGCTGTCGTCGGTGACCACCACGCTGGACTGGCCGAGCCCGGGCACGATGATCGTGGGATAATAGGGACAGTCCCCGCCGCAGACCGTTTCTTTTTCCGCGGCGAGCGGCATGAGCGGACACGCCGGGATGAGCAGACACAGCGCGCAGAGGAAGCAAAGCAGGCGAACGGTTGTTTTCTTCATACAGATACACTCCCAACATGATGAATTCCCGGTTCGATTGTAGCAGATTTTCCCGCCGGATGCAAGGGGCCCCCGGCGTTTTTTCGTCCGTGTTTTGCGGAAGAAAACAAAAACGCTGCGTTTTATCAAAATTGTGACAGATTGTCACGATGTGTGCTTGTCTTTTTGCGCGCGGCGGACTATAATAAAAACAATCTGTTAACGCCTGACCGCGTTGGAAAAGGAGATCGTTTTATGCTGAAGCTTCCCGTAACTGCGCAATCCAGAGAATACCCGCCGACAGACATCACCTGTTGGAAATACTTTATCCGCAACAGCGCCCAATACGGCGATTACACCATCTTTTCCCATGCGGGCAAGGATCACAGCCGCAGCGAGCTCATCGCCGACGTGGAGGCGCTGGCCGCGTTTTTCCACCGTGAGCTCGGCCTCAAGGAGCAGGACGTGTTCACGGTTTTCATGCCCACCAACGCCGAAAGCATCATCACCTTCATGGCGCTCAACAAGATGGGCATCATCGTCAACTTCGTGCACCCGCTGCTGCCGCCCGAGAGCCTGGAGGAGATCCTGGAATTCACCGATTCCAAGGGCGTCATGATGCTGGACCTGTTTGCGCCGAAGTATGCCGAGGTCCTCAAAAAGAGCGGCCTGCCCATCGTGCTGTGCTCACCGAAGGAATATGCGTATCCCGACAAGACGGCCTGCCCGATCGACGACGCCGCCCTGCGCGCCTTCTCGTCTGCCGCCAACAGCCTTTACACCTATCCCGACGTGCTCAAGCGCTACGCCGGCCAGCACGTCAACTCCGTGCCCGAGGGCAGAAACTACATTGCCGTCTATATGAACGGCGGCGGCACCACCGGCAAGAGCAAGACGATCAAGCTTTCCAACCTTGCACTCAACTCCGTCATCTACGGCCTTGCGGGCGTCATCACCCCGGTGGAGAACATCGGCTACGACACCGAGCTTTGCACCATGCCGTTCTTCCATGCGTTCGGCCTTTGCGCCGGCGGCCTTTCGGCGCTCAGCAAGGGCTCGCGCGCCATCTTCCTGCCGAGATTCGACGCCGACCAGTTCATCGACCTGATGAAGAAATACCATGTGGTGGAGTTCAACGGCGTGCCGAACATGTATAAAAAGCTCGTGGAGCACCCGGCGTTTGACGATCCTTCGCTGTGCAACATCAAGGTCATGTATTCCGGCGGCGATTTCGTCAGCCCGCAGCTGCTCGAAAAGATTTACGCCGTCATGCGCAAGAACGGCTCCAACGCCGAATTCTGCCCGGGCTACGGCCTGACGGAGTGCGGCGCCATCTGCTCGGCCAACCGTCCCTGGGCCAGCAAGCCCGAAACCATCGGCCAGCCGATTCAGGGTCTGCGCTTTGAAATCTGGGACGACAACAACCACCCGCTGCCCTGCGGCGAGGTGGGCCAGATCGTCATTACCGGCGCGTCCATGATGAACGGCTATCTGACCAAGAACGGTCCCGTGGACGCGGGCATCTACCGCGACGAATTCGGCACCAAATGGGTGCTGACGGGCGACCTGGGCAAGATGGACGAGGAGGGCTACGTCACCTTCATCGGCCGCAAAAAGCGCGTGATCATCATTTCCGGCTACAACGTCTATCCCGTCGATATCGAACAGCTGGTGGAAACGCTGCCTTACGTGCGCGAATGCTGCGCCGTGCAGGGCTTCCAGGGCGACAAGCCCATCGTGCGCCTGTTCGTGGTCAAGAACGACGACAGCGATGAGGACGCCTGCCGCGCCGAAATCACGGCGCTGATTGCCGACAATCTTTCGAAGTTCAGCGTGCCCAAGGAGATCCGCTATATCGACGAGATCCCGCGCACCAACCTGCAGAAGGTGGACTTCATGAAGCTTTCGCAGTTTTTGCCGGAAGCATAACCGCAGAACAGTCTTTCCGCCGAACGTTGTTTCGGCGGTCTTTTTTTGCGCACTTTTCGGGGTTGTGTACCAATTTCACAAATTGGTACACATTGTATGAATTTGTACTTGCAATCACAAATCACGGCGCATATAATGGGGAAAACAAAGCCGGCGCACGACGTCGAGAAGGAGCATCTTATGGCAACCATTCCCGTGATTCAGCAGTCCAGAGAATATCCCCCCACCGACATTTCCTGCTGGAAATACTTTATCCGCAACACCGCCCAGTACGGCGATTACACCATCTTCTCCCACGCGGGCAGAGATCACAGCCGCAGCGAATTCATCGCCGACGTGGAGGCGCTGGCCGCGTTTTTCCACCGCGAGCTCGGCCTCCGGGAGCAGGACGTGTTCACGATCTTCATGCCGACCAACGCTGAAAGCATCATCACCTTCATGGCGCTCAACAAGATCGGCGTGATCGTCAACTTCGTGCATCCGCTGCTGCCGCCCGAAAACGTGGAGGAGCTGCTGGATTTCACCGACTCCAAGGGCATCATGCTGCTCGATCTGTTTGCGCCGAAGTATGCGCCGATGCTCAAGAAGCTCAATCTGCCCGTGGTGCTCTGCTCGCCGAAGGAATACGCCCTGCCCGACAAGACGGTCTGCCCGATCGACGAAACCGCCCTGCGCGCGCTGTCCACCGGCGATGTGAAGGTCTATGAATACCCGACCGTTCTGAGCCGCTATACCGGCCAGCACGTCAATTCCGTGCCCGAGGGCAGGCGCTTTGTCGCCGTCTATATGAACGGCGGCGGCACCACCGGCCGCAGCCGCACGATCAAGCTGTCGAACTATGCGCTCAATTCCGTCATCTACGGTCTCGGCGCGGTGAACGTTCCCGTCCGGAAGATCGGCTATGACACCGAGCTGTGCGCCATGCCGTTCTTCCACGCCTTCGGCCTTTGCGCCGGCGGCCTCAACGCGCTCAACAAGGGCGCGCGCTCCATCTTCCTGCCGAAGTTCGACCCCGATCAGTTCATTTCGCTGATCAAGCAATACCATGTGACGGAGTTCAACGGCGTGCCGAACATGTATAAAAAGCTCGTGGAGCATCCGGACTTCGATATGCCGGAGCTCCAGAGCATCAGCGTTATGTATTCCGGCGGCGATTTCGTCAGCCCGCAGCTGCTGGAACGGATCTACGCCGTCATGCGCAAGAACGGCTCCAAGGCCGAGTTCTGCGCGGGCTACGGCCTGACGGAGTGCGGCGCGGTCTGTTCGGCCAACCGCCTCTGGGCCAACAAGCCCGGCACGATCGGCCAGCCGATCCAGGGCCTGCGCTTTGAAATCTGGGACGACAACAATCAGCCGCTGCCCTGCGGCGAGGTGGGCCAGATCGTCATCACCGGCGCGTCGATGATGGAGGGCTATCTCACGAGAAGCGGCCCCGCCGACGCGGGCATCTACCGCGACGAATTCGGCACCAGATGGATTCTCACCGGCGACCTCGGCAAAATGGACGAGGACGGCTACGTCACCTTTATCGGCCGCAAAAAGCGCGTGATCATCATTTCCGGCTACAACGTCTATCCTGTCGACATCGAACAGCTGGTGGAAACGCTGCCCTACGTGCGCGAATGCTGCGCCGTGCAGGGTTTCCAGGGCGACAGGCCCATTGTGCGCCTGTTCGTGGTCAAGAACGACGACAGCGACGAGGAGGCCTGCCGCGCCGAAATCACGGCGCTCATTGCAGACAACCTTTCGAAGTTCAGCGTGCCCAAGGAGATCCGCTATATCGACGAGATCCCGCGCACGCGGCTGCAAAAGGTGGACTTCATGGCGCTTTCACAGTTCACGCCGGAAAACTGAACAAAAATGATTGCATCGCCCGGGCTGTTGTGCTATAATATAAACTAACAGATTTTGGGCAGGAAAGAAGGACGTCCCATGATTTTGGAAGATCTGACGACATTGCGCAACTTCAAGCATATGGTGGACTACGCCGCGGAAAATTACGGCGCGGACCCGTTTGTGACGTGGAAAACGCCGGACGGCGTCGTCAGCCGTACCTACGCGCAGTTCAAGGCCGACACGGAGGCGCTCAGCCGCTTCTTTGTTGAAAACGGCCTCAAGGGCGCGCACGCCGCCATCATCGCCGCCAATTCCTACGCCTGGCTCACGGCCTATTTCGGCACGGCGAACAGCGGCAGCGTGGCCGTGCCGCTGGCGGCCAACGAAACCCCCGAGCAGCTTTGCCGTCTCGTGGATTTTGCCGACTGCAGAGTCGTCTTCCTTGACAAGGCGCACGCGTCCCTTGTGCCGCTGCTGCGCGAACAGGCGCCGCAGGTGCAGCACTTCGTCTTCCTCGACCAGAAGGGCGCGGACGATGCGCTGCTTTTGCCGCAGCTGCTGAAAGACTATGCGGGCAGCTACGAGGTTGAGCCCGACGGCGACGACATGGCCGCGATCCTCTTCACCTCCGGCACCACGGGCTTCCCCAAGGGCGTCATGCTGACCCACCGCAACTTCGTGCTTTCCGCCACCTGCGTCCATGTGGCCTGCCCCACGCATACGCTGCTTTGCGTGCTGCCGCTGAGCCACGCCTTCTGCTTCACGGCGATCATCACCAAGGGTATTGCCAAGGGCAAGGAAATCTATATCAACGACGCGCTGCCCAATCTCATGGAAAACATCCGCCTGTTCAAGCCGGAGTCCATGGCGGTGGTGCCGCAGCTGGCCAAAAAGCTGATGTTCGGCGCGCTGCAGTTTGCCAAGGCTCGCCCCGACCTGACCGAAAACGAAGCCGTCAAGGCCTTCTTCGGCGGCAAGATCATCGACATCATCTCCGGCGGCGCGCCGCTGGAGCCGGAGCTTGCCATCCGCTTCGATCAGACCGGCGTGCCCGTGCTCAACGGCTACGGCATGACCGAGTGCGCGCCCATCATTGCGAACAACGCCACGTTCTGCCATCGGGCCGGCTCCGTGGGCAAGCCCATTCCCTGCATGGAAGCGATCATCCGCGACGGCGAGCTGCTGGTCAGGGGGCCGACCGTGTTCCGGGGCTATTATAAAAACGAAGAAGAGACCAGACAGGCCTTCACCGAGGACGGCTGGTTCAAAACCGGCGACCTCGGCCACTTCGACAACGACGGCTTCCTCTATCTGACCGGCCGCAGCAAGAACCTGATTCTGCTCGACAACGGCGAAAACGTTTCCGCCGAACAGCTCGAGGACCGCTTCGCCAATGAGCACGCCGTGAAGGAAGTGGTCTGCTACGGCGAGGGCAACGCCATCGTGGCGGAGGTGTTCCTCGACGCGGACTATCTGAAATCCAACAATATCACCGACGCGGACGCCTGGATGATCGGCGTGCTGCAGCGGGTCAACAGCGGCCTTGCGTCGTTCCAGCGCATTTCGCGCTTTGTGATCCGCCCGGTGCCGTTCAGGCGCAACGCCTCCATGAAGATCATCCGCAACTTTGAGCACACCAAACAGGCGCGTCGGGTCGTGCCGCCCGAAACGCCGACCCAGCGCAAGGTCATCGCCGCGGCGAAGGACGTTTTGCTGCTCGACGAGATCGGCATCGACGACAACTTCTTTGCCCTCGGCGGCAGCAGCCTTTCCGCCGTGGAATTTGCCCTCGCGCTCAACGTCGAAGCGCAGCTGGTCTATGACAAGCCGTTCTTCGGCCTGCTGGCCGACGCCATCGACGCCATGCAGGAGGAGGCGGACAGCGCCGACGATGAAACGCTCAACGGCCTGATTGCCGAAACGCGCGGCGGCACGCGGCAGGGGACGGCGAAGCACGTTCTTCTGACCGGCGCCACGGGCTTCCTCGGCGCCCACGTGCTGCACGCGCTGCTGCAAAAGGACGTGCAGGTCGCCGTACTGGTGCGCAGCGAAGAGCGCTTCCTGCGCCGTATGCGCTATTACTTCGGCGATCTCGACCTGTCGCGCGTGCGCGTCGTGATCGGCGACGTGGAACAAAAGAACCTCGGCCTCACCGAGGAACTCTGCGGCGCGCTGGCAGGGGAGATCGACACCGTGATCCACACGGCGGCCAACGTGCACCACGCCGGCGACTACGCCGATCTGGCGCGGACCAACGTGGACGGCACGAAAAACGTGATTGCCTTCTGCAAAAAGGCGAACGCCGTGTTGCAGCATACCTCCACCACCAGCCTGCACGGCGCGGGCACGGTGATCGAGGATCACAAGGACGTCGGCTTTGACGAAACGATGCTCTATATCGGCCAGCACTACGCCGACAACGTCTATATTCACAGCAAGTTCGAAGCCGAACGCGCGGTGCTGCTGGCACGCAAAGACGGCCTTTCGGCCAACATCTTCCGCATGGGCAACCTGACCTGGCGCCGCAGCGACGGCGTGTTCCAGCCGAACGCGGCCGACAACGGCTTCCTGCACCGCGTGCGCGCGATTCTGAAGCTCGGCCTTGTCAACGACAACATGGACAAGTTCCCGATGGATCTGACGGCCATTGACGACGCGGGGGAGGCGGTCGCCGCCCTGTCGCTGCAGCCGGCCGTCAACGAGATCTATCACATCATCAACCCCAACTATCTGCCCACGCGCGGGCTGTTCCGCCTGCTGGACGTGCCGTACCGGGAGGCCTCCACCGCCGAAACGATTGAAACCGTGATGGCGAACACCGACGACCGCGACGTGCACGTGTTCGAGTTCTATTCGCTGATCTCGGGCCGCAGTGAGAACGTGGACGTCAGGACCGATTTTACCGAAACGGCGCTGCGCGGCTGCGGCTTCCGCTGGACCGCCCCCGACGCGCGCTACCTGAAGCTCGGCAACCACTGCCTCGGCTATGACGCTTTCCTGCCGAAGCCGATGCGCACGACCGGCGGCACGATGACCTATATCCAGAAGCTCTTCCTCGGCGTGCTGCGCGACGCGCAGATGCCGGAGAGCGAAACGGTTGCCCGCGCCGGCTGCATTGAAACGCTGCCGCAGTATGCCGAAAAGCTCGGCATGCAGAAGCCGCTGGTCATTACGTTCGGCTTTGCGCTCGCCATGCCGACGGTCAAGGCGGCGCTGGACAAGCTGCCCGGCTTCGTGCCGTTCACCGACATTCCGGGCGAACCGACGCTGCCTGACGCCGACGCCGCGCTGGCGCTTTATCAGAGGGAGGGCTGCGACGGCATCGTTGCCGTCGGCGGCGGCTCCGTGCTCGATATTTCCAAGATCACCGCGCTGCGCGCCGGCAACCCGGGCGCCGTTGTGGACGATATCTGCAAGATCGATTCCAAAGCGAACCGCTGCGTGCCGTTCATTGCCGCGCCGACCACGGCCGGCACCGGCTCCGAGGTGACGATCTTTGCCGTCATCACCGACGAGGAGGGCAAGAAGAAGCCCTTTGCCAGCACGAAGTTCCTGCCGGACGTCATTCTGCTTGACGCCGCGCTGACGCTTTCCGTGCCGAAGGCGACCACGGCCTTCACCGCGATCGACGCGCTCAGCCATGTCACCGAGGCCGCCGTCAGCCTTTACGCGCCCGCGTTCGCCGAAGATCTGGCCGACGCGTCCGCCGCCGCTGCCGCCGTCTTCCGCGCGCTGCCGCAGGCGATGGAAGACCCGAAGAACCTTGCCGCGCGCGAAGCGCTGCTGCTCGCGTCGCACAAGGCGGGCATCGCCTTCCGCCGCGCCAGCACGGGGTATATCCACGCCGTGGCGCACCGGCTCGGCGAATTCTATCACGTGCCGCACGGCCTTGCCATCGCCGCCGTGTTCACCGGCGTGCTGCGCGCCTCGCGGCCCTATCCGGACGCCGCGCTGGCTAAGCTGGCCGCCGCCTGCGGCCTGGGCGAAACGGCCGACGCCTATCTGGACGGCGTGGACAAGCTGATTGCCGACGCGGGAATCGACCTCGGCAGCGTCCGGGTGCAGCCCGCCGATCTCGACGAGATCGTGCGCAAGGCGCAGGACGAAGCGAAGGTCACGGGCTATCCCAGACCGTTCAGCGACGCCGCGCTGCGCCGGCTGATTGAAACCGTTCTTCTTTGATCTGAAGCCGTGCCCGGCAGATCCGCTGCGGATTTGCCGGGTGTTTTTTGCCCCGATCCGTTCATAAAATCAAAAAAAGCCTTGCAATCCTTTTTATAAAGCTGTATAATAAATAAAAATATGCGCACTTTTTGCCGCACTTGGCACATCCCGTGTGCAAGAAGGTGGAATGGAAAGACAATGAATTCCAAAAACATGATGTATATCCTCAAGCGCATCCTGCTGGCGCTGCTGACGGTCTGGGTCGTCATCACGATCACTTTCTTCGTCATGCACGCCGTGCCGGGCGGCCCGTTCCTGGGCGAAAAGGCCATGAGCGAGGCCACGGTCAAGGCGCTTGAAGCCAAGTACGGCATGGATAAGCCGCTGATGACGCAGTACTTCACCTATCTCAAGGATATCGTGACGCGCTTCGACTTCGGCCCCTCCATCAAGCAGCGCGGCCGCATGGTCATCGACGTGATCGCCGACGGCATGAAGACCAGCGTCAAGCTCGGCCTCATCGCCGCCTTCCTCGCGCTGATTACCGGCGTGGTGCTCGGCGCCGTGGCGGCCCTGCGGCGCAACAGAATCATCGACAAGGTCATCATGGTGATCACCACGGCCTTCGTTTCCATGCCGTCGTTTATCATGGGCGTTCTGCTGCTGATTGCGTTCGTCATCCGGCTCAAATGGCTGCCGGGCAACGGCGCCACGTCCGGGGGCCTCGTGCTGCCGATCATCACGCTGTCGCTCTATCCGATGGCCTACATCACCCGTCTGACCCGGTCGTCCATGCTCGACGTGCTCGGCCAGGACTATATCCGCACCGCGCGGGCCAAGGGCGTTTCCAAATGGAAGATCATCTTCGGCCACGCGATGAAGAACTCCCTGATTCCGGTCATCACCTATTTCGGCCCGATGATCGCCTACATCGTCACGGGCTCCATCGTGGTGGAACAGATCTTCGCCGTGCCGGGCATCGGCCGGTTCTTCGTGTCGAGCATCATCAACCGCGACTATCCCATGATCATGGGCACCACGATCATTCTTGCCATTCTGATCGTCGTCATGAACATGGTCAGCGACATCCTCTACAAGGTTGTTGACCCGCGGATCAAATTTGACTGAGGAGGGGATGGAGCATGAAGCATAAACCGTTTTCCATGCAGGTGAATCTGGACGATTTCATCCCTGCCACAGAAGAAGAAAAAGCCTATATGGTGCAGATGCGCCCCTCCACCACGTTCTTCCGCGACGGCGTGAAGCGTCTGGTGAAGAACCGCGTCGCCCTTGTCAGCTTCATCGTGATCGTGCTGATCACGCTTTCCGCCATCATCATTCCGGCCTTCTGGCCCTACGGCTATGAGCAGATGCTGGGCGTCACGCCGGGCCAGCCCGTGGACGCCTCCTACAACAACCTGCAGCCGCTGCATTACAGCACCACCGAGCAGGCGAAAATCGCCGCGGGCGAAACCGTGTTCCCGCATCTGTTCGGCACGGACTCCTCCGGCCGCGACTATTTCATCCGCGTGGTCTACGGCACGCGCATCTCGCTGGCCGTCGGCTTCTTCGCCAGCATCATCGTGCTGATTATCGGCATCCTCGTCGGCTCCGTTGCGGGCTATATCGGCGGCAAGGTCGACCTGATCATCATGCGCATCGTGGATATCATCTATTCGCTGCCCGACATGCTGATGGTCATTCTGCTTGCCTCCGTGCTGCGTCTGACGCTGAACCAGGCGCTGGCCGGCACGCCGCTCGAAAAGATCGGCTCCAACATCATCAGCCTGTTCATCGTGTTCGGCCTGCTCTACTGGGTCTCCATGTCGCGTCTGATCCGCGGCCAGATCCTTTCGCTGCGCGAACAGGAATACGTGCTGGCGGCGCAGGCCACCGGCGCAAAGAGCGGCTGGATCATCCGCAAGCACCTGATTCCGAACTGCATCAGCGTGGTCATCATCTCCACGGCGCTGCAGATTCCGAACGCGATCTTCACCGAAAGCTACCTGTCGTTCCTCGGCCTCGGCGTCAATGCGCCCATGCCGTCGCTCGGCTCGCTGGCCGCGGACGCGCTCAACGGCATCAGCTCCTACGCTTACCGTCTTGTCATTCCCGCCATCGTGATCTCGCTGATCGTGCTGTCGCTGAACCTCTTCGGCGACGGACTGCGCGACGCGTTCGATCCGAAGCTGAACGCATAAGGGAGGTGCAGATATGAGCTTATTGGAAGTCAGAAACCTGCACACCTCGTTCTTCACCGACGCCGGTGAGGTGCGCGCGGTCAACGGCATTTCGTTCAATCTGGACCGCGGCAAGGTGCTCGGCATCGTGGGCGAATCCGGCTCCGGCAAATCCGTGACGGCCTATTCCATCATGCAGATTCTTGCCGAAACGGGCAAGATCGTGGACGGCTCGATCAAGCTGGACGGGCAGGAGCTCGTCGGCGCGGGCGAAAAAGTCATGCGGACCGTGCGCGGCAACAAGGTTTCAATCATTTTCCAGGACCCGATGACGTCGCTGAACCCGACCTATACCATCGGCCACCAGCTGACCGAAGCAATCATGCTGCACACCAACCGCGACAAAAAGCAGGCGTGGGATCGCGCCGTGGAAATGCTGAAGCTGGTCAACGTCAACGAACCCGAAAAGCGCATGAAGCAGTATCCGCACGAGCATTCGGGCGGTATGCGCCAGCGCGTGATGATCGCCATGGCCCTCGCGTGCGAGCCGGACATTCTGATTGCCGACGAGCCGACCACGGCGCTCGACGTGACCATTCAGGCGCAGATCCTCGAGCTGATGCAGTCTCTGCAGAAGGAGCTCGGCATGGCCATCATCATGATCACCCACGACCTCGGCGTCGTGGCGCAGATGTGCGACGAGGTGATCGTCATGTACGCCGGCTCCATCTGCGAGCAGGGGACGGCGGACGAAATCTTCTATCATCCGCGCCATGAATACACCAAGGGCCTGATGCGGTCCATCCCGAGCGTGGACAACGCCGGCGAAAAGCTCCGGCCGATCACCGGCACGCCGATCGACCTGCTGAACATGCCCAAGGGCTGTCCGTTCGCCCCGCGGTGCGACAACGCGATGAAAATCTGCATCCGCGAACGCTGCGAGCGCATGGAGATCAACGAGAACCATGCGGCGGCCTGCTGGATGAACGTGAAAAACGCGGCCGAAACGCCGCAGCAGGATGAGGAGGCGACGCAGTGATGGCAGAAAAAAGCAACACGCCGCTGGTCGATATCCGGCATCTGAAGGAATACTTCAACATCAACGTCGGCCCGTTTGTGACAAAGCCGCTCAAGGCGGTGGACGACGTCTCGTTCACGATCAACCGCGGCGAAACCCTCGGTCTGGTCGGCGAATCCGGCTGCGGCAAGACCACCGTCGGCCGCACGATTCTGCAGCTTTACAAGCCCACCGGCGGCGAAATCTATTACGACGGCAAGCTCGTCAAGACCAGGGCGGACCTCAAACAGTTCCGCACCAAGGCGACCATGGTGTTCCAGGATCCCTATTCCTCGCTGAACCCGCGCATGACCGTCTCCGACATCATTGCCGAGCCGCTGGACGTGCACAAGCTTTGCAAAACCAAGGAGGAGCGCCGCGCGCGCATCCTTGAGCTGATGAACTACGTCGGCCTCAACTCGGAGCACGCCTCGCGCTATGCCCACGAGTTTTCCGGCGGTCAGCGCCAGCGCATCGGCATTGCCCGCGCGCTCGCCGTGAACCCGGAATTCATCGTCTGCGACGAGCCGGTGTCCGCGCTGGACGTGTCCATTCAGGCGCAGGTCATCAACATGTTCGACGAGCTGCAGGACCGTCTGGGCCTGACCTATCTGTTCATCGCGCACGACCTTCTGGTGGTGCGTCATATCAGCGACCGCATCGCCGTGATGTACCTCGGCAAGATGGTGGAGCTTGCGGACGCAAAGGAGATCTACGATCATCCGCTGCACCCGTATTCCCAGTCGCTGATTTCGGCGGTGCCCGTGCCCGACCCGAACATCGCCCGCGCCAACAAGCGCATCGTGCTCACCGGCGACATTCCCTCGCCGCTGAACGCGCCGTCGGGCTGTCCGTTCCGCACCCGCTGCCGCTACGCCTGCGACAAGTGCGCGGAATCCATGCCGGAATTCAAAGAAGTCTCGTCCGGCCACTTCGTCGCCTGCCACCGCACGGCGGAGATCAACTGAGTAAAAAACCCGGAACCACCGGGCAAAATAAAAGGAGGATATTCCTATGAAAAAACTGTTAGCAGTGCTTTTGACGCTCGCGATGGTCGTAACGCTCTTTGCGGCCTGCGGCGACAAGAAGCCCGCCGCCACCGCGAGCGAGATCAACGTCTGCATCGCGTCGGAACCCGACACGATCGACCCCGCGCTCAACTCCGCGGTTGACGGCGCAACCCTGATCGCGCATCTGTTCAGCGGCCTTGCCAAATGGGCGCAGGACGACAAGGGCGCGCTCGTGATCGTTCCCGACGCTGCGGAAGAACTGACCGAAGGCGTGAAGAACGACGACGGCACCGTGACCTATACCTACAAGCTGCGCGACGGCCTGACCTGGTCCGACGGTCAGCCTCTCACCGCTCAGGACTTCGTGTTCTCCTGGAACCGTTCCTGCTCGCTGGAGCTCGGCGCCGACTACGGCTACATGCTTGAAATCGTGGACGGCTATGCCGACACCCAGGACGAAAGCAAGCCCGACGCGAAGCTGAACGTCAAGGCGATCGATGAGAAGACCCTCGAAGTCACCCTGACCACCGACGTTCCCTATTGGAACGAGCTGCTTGCGTTCCCCAGCTACTTCCCCGTGCGTGAAGACGTGGTTGCCAACGAAAGCTGGGCCACCGATCCCGCCACCTACGTCTGCAACGGCGCTTACAAAATGGCTTCCTGGGCTCACAACAGTGTGATCACCCTGGAAAAGAACGAGAACTACTATGACGCCGACAAGGTCACGATGGATAAGATCAACTTCTATCTGTCCGACGACGCCAACAACATGCTTGCCAACTTCAAGAACGGCGACTGGAAACTGATCGACGACGTGCCGACCAACGAAATCGCCACCCTGAAGGCCGAATATCCCGACGAGTTCAAAGTGGTCGGCCAGATCGGTACTTACTATGTCTGCTGGAACATCAACGAAGACATCCTGCCCGCCGGCGCTGACGTGGAGGATCCCGAAGCCGCGCGCGAAGAGATCCGCAACGCCATCACCCTGCTGTTCGACCGCAACTACATTGTTGACGAGATCGCACAGGGCGGCCAGGTGCCCGCTTCTTCGTTCGTCGCCATGGGTATGACCGATGCCGACGGCAAGACCGAGTTCTATAAGAACGCCGGCTCCAGCGGCGCGTTCGACGGCTATTATGACGTGGCCGCCAACGCCGTGAAGGCGAACTTTGACAAGGCTGTCGAAGTGCTCAAGAAGTACTATGACTACGACGAAGCCACCGGCAAGTTCACGAACTTCCCGAGCCTGACTTACCTCTACAACACCAGCGAAGGCCACAAGGCCATCGGTGAATACCTGCAGAGCGCGCTCGACAACATCGGCATCTCCATGAAGCTGGAGAACCAGGAATGGAACACCTTCCTGAACACCAGAAAGCAGGGCGACTATTCCATCGCGCGTAACGGCTGGCTTGCCGACTACAACGATCCCATCAGCTTCCTTGACATGTGGACCTCCATCTCCGGCAACAACGACGTTCAGTTCGGCAAGGGCGCCAACAAGGATCTCAAGCACTACAGCCTTGACCTGACCCCGTACGGCTACGACGTGAAGGTTGAAAACGGCACCTGGGCAGAGACCTATGACGTGCTCATCAGCACCATCAAGACCTGCACCGATACCGACAAGCGCTTCCAGATGATGCACCTGGCAGAGGATATGCTCATGGCGACCGGCTGCCTGTGCCCGCTGTACTACTACACCGATCTGTTCATGATCAGCAAGGACGTGAAGGGCTTCTTCTCCAACCCGCTTGGTTATAAGTACTTCATGTATACCACTGTTGAAGCGTAAGGCAGAACGGCCGTCGTATTCAGCGAAGATCGAAAAGAAAAACAGGTATAACTGAACAACAGGGCGCAGCCTGCAAGCTGCGCTCTGCTTTTTTGCGTTTCTTCGGATGGGCTTCGCCCATACCCGATTTTTGTTTTTCTTTTCTCGTCGTTTTTTTGCTCTCGGCGTGCAACAGCACAGCCTTCGAGCAAAGAAAACGCCGTCTTCATCTGAATACGGCAGCCGTGGAAGATTCATAAAGATTTTTTAACACCATTGACGATTATCGGAGAATCGGGTATGATGTGCATATCAGGTTTCTGCATCATTTGAACGGAAGGGAGCGCTGCGGCATGGAACGGATCACGCTTGACCCCGAAAAGACCTTTCAGACGATCGAATCGTTCGGCGCTTCCGGCGCCTGGTGGGCGCAGGTCGTCGGCGGCTGGGAGGAACCGGACGCGGAAAGCGGCCTGCCCAAGCGCGAGCGCACGGCGCAGCTGCTGTTTGACAAAGAAAAGGGCATCGGCCTGAGCTGCTACCGCTATAACCTCGGCGGCGGCTCCGCGCAGAGCGGCAAAGGTGAATTCTCCGTGCCGACCCGGCGGACCGAAAGCTTCGATACCGAAAGCGGCTATGACTGGTCGCGCGACGCAAACGCCGTCTGGATGCTCCGGCGCGCCGCGCAGTACGGCGTGAAGGATCTCGTCGTGTTCGTCAACTCGCCGCCCGAGCGCTTCACGGTCAACGGCATGACCCACTGCGACAAGCCGTTCAGAAGCAATCTTGCCGAAAAGCGCTATCCGGACTTCGTGCGCTACTGCCTTGACTGCACGGCGCATTTCCGGGCCGAGGGCATTCCGGTGCGGTTCCTTTCGCCGGTCAACGAGCCCGTGTGGAAATGGACCGGCGGGCAGGAGGGCTGCCACTACCGGCCGCGGCAGGTGCGGCGGCTGCTGCGTCTGTTCGCCGACGAGCTGGACAAGCGGCCCGACCTCTCCGACCTGCGCCTTTCGGGCGCCGAAAACGGCGATATCCGCTGGTTCAACAAGACCTATACGCGCATCATCCTGGGCGACCCGAAGATCCGCGCCCGCGCCGGCGCCGTGGACGTCCACTCCTACTTTCTGGATCCGCCGTCGGCGCTGCTCAGGCGTCTTTGCGGTGACCGGCTGCCGTATTTGCGGCGCTTTCGGCGCTGGCTCGACCGCCGCTTTCCCGGCGTGCCCGTGCGCACGAGCGAATGGACCCACATGCAGCCCGGCCGCGACTGGGGCATGGACTCTGCGCTGGAGCAGACGAAGATCATGCTGGAGGACCTCACGATCCTCAACGTGTCCTCGTGGCAAAACTGGATCGCCGTTTCCGACGTGGACTACTGCGACGGTTTGCTCTATCTGGACGCCGAAACGCGCACCCTCGCCCCGGCGAAGCGCTACTACGCCTTCGGCCAGTTTTCAAAGTTCATCGAGCCGGGGAGCGTCCGCATCGCCGCGGACGCCGGAGCATCCTTGCGGGCCGCCGCTTTCAAAAAAGGCGGAAGCCTTGCCGTTGTAATCGCCAATTTCGGCGCCGAGGCCGTGGAAGCGGCGCTGCCGGATCGGGTCAGGGCGATTTACGTGACAAGCGAGACCCTGTCGCTCGCGCCGGTTCCGGCTGAAACGACGTTCTCTTTCCCGCCAAAAAGTGTGACAACAATTCTCATAGCCGAAGAAGGATGATACGCCCATGAT
This sequence comes from Clostridiaceae bacterium, assembly GCA_016290665.1. Classification (GTDB taxonomy): domain Bacteria; phylum Bacillota; class Clostridia; order Oscillospirales; family Acutalibacteraceae; genus UBA6857. The sequence continues at coordinate 22,763 of JAEEUW010000030.1, forward strand.
GGAAAAGGTCAAAGAATGGATCCGAGATCTCATCGCCTACTGGCGGGTGCCCGCCGCAGGCGACAGCGTCGCCTACCGGGAATACCTGATGCTCTCGGTGGGCTGGCTCGGCATGCGCCTTGCCACGGTGTTCGGCATCGCCTTTGCCGTCAACGACCCGTTCACCGCCATGACGCTGCAAATGACCCACCGCGACCTGCTGATCTTCGGCTATATCTGCACGGCCATCGGTTACGCGCTGGCGCCCCTGAACGCCTATATCATCGACAATCTGCGCTCCCGCGACGGCAAATACCGCGTGTTCATCAAGCTGGCGATCCCGTCCGGCCTGCTGTCGTTGTTTGCACTGTTCTTCCCCTATGAAAAGATGGGTTACGTTCCCATGATTATTTCGCTGTTCCTGATCGGCCAGATTCAGGGCTACGTGCAGGGCTGGTACAGCACGGGCGTGAGCAACCTCGTCTACGTGATCTCGCCGAACTCGCAGGAGCGTGTGCGGATCATGACCGTGAGCTCGCTGGTCCACAATTTTGCGCCGAGCCTGACCGGCTTTCTGATCCCCGTTCTCAGCGACGTGCTGGCCGACGGCGACCTGTATAACATCCGCACCTACCGCATGATCTATCCCGTGTTCATTGTCGTCGGCGTGGTGATGAGCCTTGCCGCCTGGTACGGCGTGCGTGAGCGGATCATTGTGCCGCGCTCACGCGTGACCCGGGTCGGCCTTTGGGACGCGCTGCGGGCGGTATCGAAAAACAAGCTGTTCTGGATCAAGTGCTCCGACAACTGGAACAACTTCATGGAAGACAGCAAAAACGTGCTGATGCAGTGGCTGTTCTATTACGGCAAGGTGGGCTCCATGACGACCTACGGCGTTATGGACACGCTGTCGTATAACTCCTCCATGTGGGCCATGCTCGCGTCGCCCTGGCTGATCGACAAGCTGGGCAAGAAAGGCTTCAAGCTGACCAAGAATATCTCGCAGGTGTTCATCACGCTCGGCCTCGCGCTGACCTATAAAAAGAGCCTTGCGCTCATCTTCATCTTCTATTTTCTCAACCGCTTCTGGGAGACGACCGAGGTCATCGACCGGGCCATGGAATCCGACATCCGCGACTATCAGCAATACATCAGCGGCGAGCGCATCGACGGCTCCTTCGGTGTGGTCGACACCTACGTCGGCGGCGCGGTGGGCGCGGTGACCAACCTGTTCGTGCCGTGGGTCTATCGGCGCAACGGCTTTGACGGCACTGACTATTCCGTGCTGAACGTCTTCCGCGAAGACGGCAGCTATAACAGCGGCAACGTGCTGTATACGCTGCTGGACAAGCTGCTGTGGATTTCGCTCATCGGCGCGGCGATCGACGTTTTGCCGTGGTTCGCCTATGATATTTCCGAAACGGGACAGAAGTCGATGATCCGGGTCATCCGGATCCGCACGCTGATTGAGGACAGAGACGCCG
>JAEEUW010000031.1 GCA_016290665.1 Clostridiaceae bacterium
GGGTAATCCTGACGGATACCCTGTGCCGTTTGGGCAGTTCGGGCGGAAAAGAGCGGCAAAAAACCTGTATGCTCCCTTATTTGCACCGCCCCAAGGGCGTTGCTTTTTTCCCGCCGCGAAAACCGACAGGATGGTTTTTCCTGATTTTACAGTTTGTTCATATTGTCCACACGCGCACCCCAAAATAGCGTGTTAAACTGCAACCAACAAATCGGAGGAGGTAAAAGTATGGATCTCAACGCATTGGTCACTCTGCTGAAAAGCTTTCTGGAGAGCATGAGCCTGCTGGCAAACGCCCGCGAGGTGGTCGACATCATCATGGCTTCTCTGAAGCAGTATTTCGGCAAAGCGGAAAAACCCGCAGAGGAATAAAAACAATACAATGACCCCGACCTTCGGCTGAAGATCGGGGTTTGTTTTTTTACATAAAACGATGCGGAGCGCCGCGTCACTGCAACCTGCGCAATGTGCACGGACTCACATCTTTCCGCCCTTGCTGCCCTTGGCGCCCTTAGCGCCGCCGCCGAAGGAGACGCCCTGCAGCACGTTGGAATCAAACGCGTAGGTGATGCTCTCCTCCTCGCGTTCGCGCTTGAGCGCCAGCGCGATCATGCGGTCGAGCAGCGCGCCGTAGGGCACACCGACCGGCTCCCAGAGGTAGAACGACAGCGAGCCCGGAATCGTGTTGATCTCGTTGAGCCAGATCTCGCCCGTTTTGCTGTCCATCATGAAGTCGATACGCGACACGCCGCTGCAGCCGAGCACCTTGAATGCCTTGACCGCAAGGTCGCGGATGGTGCTGCGCTGTGCGTCGGTGATGTCCGCCGGAATCTTGCGGCTCAGGGACGCCATGCCGCTGCCCTTGCTGCCCTTGGCGCCGCCCTTCGCGCCGAGCTTGCCGTCTTTCGCGCCGCCCTTGGCGCCGCCGGAGCCGCTTTGGCCGAGGTACTTGTCTTTGAACGACAGGATCTCGTCGGCGTTGATCGGCTCCTCGCATTCGCTGGCTTCGGCTTCTTCATAATCGCCGAGCACGGAGCAGTTGATCTCCTTGAGGTTCTGCACGGCGCGCTCCACGAGCACCTTGCCGGCGTAGCAGAACGCCGTGTCGAGCGCTTCATAGAGCTTTGCGCGGTCGTTTGCCTTGCTGATGCCGATGGAGGACCCGAGGTTGACGGGCTTGACGATGGCCGGATAGCCGATGGCGGTTTCAATCTCGTTGACCACAGCCTCGTTGTCGAGGTCATACTGATTGCCGGTGTAGCACTTGCAGTCGAGCACCGGAATGCCGTTGTCCTTGAGCACGGTCTTCATCACGTATTTGTCCATGCCGACCGCCGACGAGAGCACGTCGCAGCCGACGTAGGGAATGTTGAGCATTTTGAGAAAGCCCTGCAGCGTGCCGTCCTCCACGTTGGTGCCGTGCACGACCGGGAACGCCACGTCGATGTAATCCACATAGCCGCTCGAAAAGCGTTTGCGCGGATAGGCGATCAGCTTGACGCGGTTCTGGTCGTTGACCAGCAGCACGCGCTGGCTGATCTTCAGCAGGTCCTTGATGTCGCCGCGGTAATAGGCGATGTCGCCGACGGCGTAGCCGGTATAGAACTCGTTGTTCTTCGTCACGTAGATCGGAATGACGTCGTATTTTTGCGGGTCCAGACTCTGAATCGCCTGCAGCGCGGAGATGATGGAGATCTCGTGCTCCACGCTCTTGCCGCCGAAGAGAACGCCGACTTTGATTTTCATAAGGCAACCGTCCTTTCCGTCAATAGTTATCGGGCAGATCGTTTTCCAGCAGGATGACCTTTTGCTTTTCGGTGCTCATCGCATAGACGTGCGTGAGCGCCTGCTGAATCGTGTCGGCGATGAAAATCTTTTTGGGGCTGAAGCCGGCTTCCAGCAGACCGGCTTCAATCGGCTCCGCCTGCCGGCGGCCGACCAGCACAACGTAATCGCAGACCGCAGCGGCGTCGGCGCCGAACTGTTTGTTCAGCTCGTCCTGCTTTTCGCCGAGCTCCACCATGCCGGGCGTGACCAGTACCTTACAGCCGTCGAACAGTGAAAGGACCTCCAGCGCGGCCTTCGTGCCGCTGGGGTTGGCGTTATAGGCGTCGTCGATGATGGTGGCGCCGTTCTTTTCGCTCAGCTCCAGACGGTGGCTTACGCCTTCCAGCTTGCGCACCTGGCCCTTCAGCGCGTGCAGGGGGATGCCGAACTGATGGCTGACCGCAATGGCGCCGGTGATGTTCAGCACGTTGTGCCGCCCGAGCAGCCGGGTGGAGAACGTTTCGCTTTCGCCGTCCGGCGCGGTCACGGTGAAGGTGGTGCCGCGGGCCGAAGCCGACAGGTCAGATGCCACGTAGTCCGCGTCGCCGCCGACGGAATAGGTGAAATGCGGGCGGTCGCAGCCGTGGGCGCGGATGTTTTCGTCGTCGCCGTTGAGGAAGAGCATGCCGCCCTCCGGCAGCGCGTCGGCCAGCTCGAACTTGGTCTTTTTGACATTGTCGAGCGACTTGAACGTTTCCAGATGCTGCGGGCCGATCGAGGTGATCACACCGTGCTGCGGGTGCACGATTCTGCAAAGCTCCCTGATGTCGCCGACCCATTTGGCGCCCATTTCGCAGATGAAGAATTCGTGCGTCGCCTTCAGCGAGCCGCGGACCGTTTTGACCACGCCCATCGGCGTGTTGAAGCTTTCGGGGGTCATCAGCACGTTGTAGCGCGCGCGCAGCAGCGTGTTGAGGAAATACTTGACGCTGGTCTTGCCGTAGCTGCCCGTGATGCCGATGATTTTGAGGTTGGGGCAGGCGCGCAGGATACGCTTGGCGTCGTTGGTGTAATAGCGGTTGATGGAAAGCTCAACCGGCTTGTTGACAAGGTTGCAAAGCAGCACCACGCAGGGCGACACCGCATAGAGCGCCGCCAGCGCAAACAGCGCGACCGTTTCGTGCTGCTGCGGCAGATAGATCGCCGCGGGAATACCGCAGGCGGCCAGCGTCAGGATTGTCGCCGTCACCAGCATGCGCTTGACGCGCGCCGTATAGACCAGCGGCTTTTTCGCCTGCTTCGGCCGTTCCACAAACACGGCGATGATCAAAAGGCAAAGGGCGATTGCCAGCTTGGCGCGGATGTTGAACGAAATGAGCGTATCGATCAGCAGCAGCACCGCCAGCATGTTGTGCGGCAGGAAGCGGCCGAGGTTCTGGCGCAGCCATTTGCAGTGCGTGTCGAAGCGATAGGAATTGAGCTGAAAGAAATGCAGCGAATCGATCAGCGCAAGCGCATAGGCAAAGCAGAACGCCGTGAAGCACAAAAAGAATAAGTACAGTGTCATGACTCTCTCTCCTCAGGTTACGTTCAGGAAGGACGCCAGAATCCGCAGATAGCGCGGCTGCTGTTCCAAAAACGAGAAATGGCCCGCGCCCTCCAGCTTGACGATGGCGCTTTCCGGCATCAGACTGTTCATCTTCACCGCGTCCGACAGCGGCGTGGCCGTGTCGGCGGTGCCCCAGATGAGCAGCGCCGGGCAGGTGACGTGCGGCATCAGATCGCACAGGTCCTCGTTGACCACCTTGACCAGCGTCCGGCGCATCACGGGCGTTGCGGCGTTATAGTCGGCCGACCCGCTGCGGCGGCGCAGGGCCTCCAGCACATGGGGAAACAGCTTCTGGATGATGGAAAGCTGAAAGAACCGCTTGGTCAGCTTGATCAGCTTCTGCTTGAACTTTTCCCAGGGGGACCGTTCGGGCAGCACGCCGGCCGCATCGACCAGGATCACCTTGTCCACCTCGAAGGGCAGCTCTCTGGCGCAGAGCTTGATGATGACGCGCCCGCCGAAGGAATGCCCCAGCAGAATCACCTTGTCGGGGCGGTAGGGCGCCAGGAACGCCAAAAGGAAATCGACGTAATTGTCCACGGTCCAGGGCTCGTCGGGCTCTTCGCTTTGGCCGAAGCCCGGCATATCCATGGCAACGACCCGATACTTGCCCTTCAGCGTGTCGACGGTGGGCTGAAACAGCTCGATATTGCTCCCCCAGCCGTGCAGCAGAACGACAAGCTCGCCCTCGCCTTCTTCCACATAATGGATGTTCAATCCGAATACTTCTCTATTCAAACAGATTCCTCCGTTCTATGTCGGGTATAGGTAGTATATGCGCATAGTTCAAATTATTATAGCACATACTATAAAAGATTTCCATATCAAACGGAGATTTCTTTGAATTATTTTTATCGGGAGGAACCAACATGGAACTGGAAGGCAGCAAAACCCAGCTGAATCTGCTCACGGCGTTCGCCGGCGAATGCGAGGGCCGCACCAAGTATACGCTCTTTGCGGCGAAGGCGCGGCAGGACGGCTATGAACAGATCGGCACGATCTTTGACGAAACGGGCGACAACGAAAAGGAGCACGCCGAGGTCTGGTGGAAGCTTTTGACCGGCGGCGCGGACGAAACGGCAAACAACCTGCAAAACGCGATTGCCGGCGAAAACCACGAATGGACCGAGATGTACCCCCTGTTCGCGTCGCAGGCGCGGGAAGAGGGCTTTGAAAGCATCGCGGCGGTGTTCGATATGGTGGCGGAGATTGAAAAAGCGCACGAGCAGCGCTTTCAGACGCTGCTCGACGAGATCAATCAGAATCAGGTGTTCGCAAAACCGACGCAGCAGACGTGGGTCTGCACGGAATGCGGCTACCGTCACGAGGGCACCGCGGCGCCCGAAACGTGCCCCGTCTGCAACAATGCGCAGGCGTATTTCAAGATTGCGGCGAAAAACTAAGGCGGCGGGCAGCGGGCCCGGGCCGCGCACCGTTCAAGAAAAAACCGGGCGGCACGCTGTTGTGCCGCCCTGGGTCGTTTATGGGATTATTCCGCCGCCCCGACGCCGAACTGCGCGTTATAGAGCCGCGCATAGGCGCCGCCGCGCTGCAGCATTTCGTCGTGCGTCCCCTGCTCCACAATCCGGCCGTTCTCGATCACGAGAATGCAGTCGGCGTTGCGGATGGTGGAAAGCCGGTGCGCGATCACGAAATTGGTGCGCCCGTGCATCAGGTTGTTCATTGCAGCCTGAATCTGGCTTTCCGTGCGCGTATCGACCGAGCTGGTCGCTTCGTCCAGAATCAGGATGCTCGGGTCGGAGATGATGGCGCGCGCAATAGTCAGAAGCTGCTTCTGGCCGGCGGAAAGATTGGAGCCGCCGTCGTCCAGCACGGTGTCGTAGCCGTCGGGCAGCGTATGGATGAAGGGCTCGACCCGCGCCATTTCCACGGCGGCGCGGAAGGCCTCTTCGCTGACGTCGTCCTTGCCGTACATGATGTTCTCGCGCACGGTGCCCTTGAACAGCCAGGTGTCCTGCAGCACCATGCCGAAGATGTCGCGCAGATTCCTGCGCGAAAGGTCGCGGATATCGATTCCGTCCACGCGGATGGCCCCGCCCTGAATCTCATAGAAGCGCATGAGCAGGTTGACCAGCGTGGTCTTGCCCGCGCCGGTGGGGCCGACAATTGCAATCAGCTGGCCGGGCGTGACCTCCAGATTGAAGTCGTCATACAGCGGCTTTTCCGCCTCGTAGCAGAAGTTGACGTGTTCAAACGAAACATAGCCCTTCGGCGCGGTGATCTCCGCCTTCGGGGTGTCGGGAACCTCCTCGGGCTCGTCGATGATCTCGAACACGCGCTCCGCGGACGCCAGCGACGACTGCAGGTTGTTGACGATGTTGCTCAGATCGATCAGCGGCTGCAGGAAGAGCTTGGAATAGGCCATGAACACCGTGATGGCGCCGATGGACTCCTTGCCGTCCATAATCAGCCAGCCGCCGAGCACGCAGATGAACACGTAGCCGATGTTGTTGGCAAAGTTGATCAGCGGCCCCAGCAGGCCGGACAGGAACTGCGCTCTGCGGTTGGTGTCGTAGAGCGATTCGTTCAGCGCCCGGAATTCTTCAATCGCCTGCTTTTCATGGCCGAAGATGCGCACGATCCGGTGGTTGGTGAACATCTCCTCGATATGGCCGTTCACGTCGCCCGTATAGCGCCAGGCGGCGCGGAAATAACGCTTGGAATGGTTGAGGATCACCAGCGCGATCGCACCGCCGATCGGAAGCGGCGCCAGGGACGAAAACGTCATCAGCTTGTTGTAGGTCAGCATGATCACGAACACGCCGATGAAGGTGACGATGGAGGTGACCGTCTGGATGAAGATCTGCTGGAAGGTGTTGTTGATATTGTCGATGTCGTTCGTCACGCGCGAAAGCAGGTCGCCCGTGTTGTGCGTGTCAAAGAACTTCAGCGGCAGATGCGACAGCCGGGCGTTCAGCTTGCGGCGCAGGTCGGTAATCAGCTTCTGCGTGATGCCCGCCATCGTGAAGTGCAAGAAGAACATGCAGACCGAGCTCAGGCCGTAGATCAGCAAAACGGTGCCGAGAATCTCAAAAATGGCGGAAAAATCGATGAAGCCCCGCTCCAGCTTGTTGGTGACCTGCAGCTGGATCAGGTCCATGATGTCGCCGAGATAGCGCGGGCCGATGATGTTCAGCGCGGCCGACGCCATGGCGAGCAGCACCACAAACGCCACGCGCAGCTCGTTGCCCTTCAGCAGGCGCAGCAGATCGCGCACGGTCTTGCGGAAATCCTTGGGCTTTTGCTTTTCGGTCTCGCTCTTGTTGTGATAGGCGGCGTAGCGGTCGCGGATGCGCTGGCGGATGGCCGCGGAGGATTGCTCATGCTTTTTCATGACAGCGCCTCCTTTGAAAGCTGGGACGCCACAATCTCGCGGTAGATCGGGCAGGACTGCACCAGCTCGGCGTGCTTGCCCTCGCCCACGATTTTGCCGTTGTCGAGCACAATGATCTTGTCGGCGTTCAGAATCGTGCCGACCCGCTGCGCCACGATCAGCACCGTGGCGTGGATCGCTTCGCGCATGGCGGCGCGCAGCCTGGCGTCGGTCAGAAAGTCGAGCGCGGAAAAGCTGTCGTCAAACAGATAGACGTCGGCGTCGCGCACCAGCGCGCGGGCAATCGCCAGCCGCTGCTTCTGGCCGCCGGACAGGTTGGTCACGTTCTGGCTCACAAAGCTTTGCAGCCCCTTGGGCAGCTCGTCGATGAATTCCCGCGCCTGCGAAATATCCACCGCGCGGTTGAGCCGCGCTTCGTCGGCGGTCTCGTCGCCGTAGCGCAGATTGTCTTCAATGGTGCCGGAAAAGAGGTTGGAGCGCTGCGGCACCAGACCGATGCGGCTGTGCAGATCCTCCTGCGAGAGCTCGCGCACGTCCACGCCGCCGAACAGCACCTGGCCCTCGGTCACGTCATAGAACCGCGGAATCAGGTTGATCAGCGACGATTTGCCGCTGCCCGTGCCGCCGATGATGGCCGTGGTCTTTCCGGCTTCGGCAACGAAGCTGATATCGGAAAGCACCGGCTGGGCGCCGTCCAGATAGGAAAAGCTGACGTGGCGGAACTCCACCTCGCCGCGCCTGGCTTCGTCAATGGGCTTCGGCTGCTCCGGGTCGCGCACGGCCGGCTCCAGGTCGAGCACCTGCGCGATACGTCTGGCCGAAATGTTGGCGCGCGGCACGATGACGAACATGGCCGCCGCCATCGAGAGCGAAAAGATGATCATGATCATATAGACCACAAACGCCTGCAGGTCGCCCACGGTGTTCTGGATCTTTTCCACGTCGGTCATCGCGTCGATGTTCTTCGTCGCAATATAGATCAGCGCGTCCAGCGCGAGGATGCCCAGCACGATGGCGATGGGCAGCAAAAACGCGAGCATGCGCTGGAGTCTGAGCACCAGAGCAGACAGCGCTTCGTTGCGGTCGTTGAATTTGGCGTCTTCATAGGGTTCCTTGTTGAACGCGCGGATCACGCGGATGCCGGTGATCTTTTCGCGCAGCGTGCGGTTCAGCTCGTCCACCATCCGCTGGCGCTTGCGGAAGATGGGCACCACGATCTTGACGGCGAGGAACGCCACAAGGGCGATCAGCGGCACCACGGAAAAGATGATCATGGCGAGCTTTGCGTTGAGGAAGAAGGCCATGATCGTGCCGCCGATCAGCATGATGGGCGCCGAGATGATCATGCGCATGGAATGAAGAATGAAGTCCTGCATCACCTTGACGTCGTTGGTGCAGCGGGTAATCAGCGACGGGGTACCGACCGTGTCGATGTCGCTTTGCGAAAGGGTTTCCACCTTGAGGAACAGGCTTTCGCGCAGGATTTTGCCGTAGGACGTGGCGGTGCGGCTGGTATAGAACGAACTGAGCGAAGAGATGACCACGCCGATTGCCGAAACAACGATCATCTGCAGACCGACCTGCTTGATATACGCCATATCGGCGTTTTTGATCCCCTTGTTGATGATCATACTCATCAGCAGCGGCAGCAGCAGCGTCATCAGCTGGCCGAGCACGATGAAGATCATGGAAAGCGCAATGTCTTTCCGGATCCGTTTGAGATAGCCCAATATCCTGATCAAGTCAAACGACCTCCGTTTGGCGTTTTTTTCATAGATGGTTTATTATACCAAGGCTTTGTGAATATAGTGTGAACGAATCCCGCGGGAAAAATATTTAATAAACGGCAGAAGGGGCCCTCTCCGCAGGGAGGGGGTTTCCCTGCAGACAGAGCCCCAAAAACGCCCGCGTCGGCTGACACGGGCGCATCGTTTTGTTAAAGCTGCCGGCGCGCGGCCTCCACTTTGTCCGGGATCCGCGTGGTCACGTTATCGGGCCCGAGGCGCAGGATCTTTTTCAGCTGCTCCTCGTTCGAGGCCGTCCAGAGCGACACCTGCAGGCCCCGTTCGCGCATGGCGGCGGCGATGCGCGGCGTCATGTTGCGGAAGTTGCAGTTGAACCCGACCGCGCCGCTGTCTTCCACCCGCTTTGCCAGCCGCCGCGCATAGGCGGCGCTGTGCTTCAAAAACGGGTTGATGTCGCAGTTCAGATAGTAGGCGATCTTCGGCGCGCCCGCCCGCACAGCGGGCACAAAGGAAGAGAACACGCCGGTGAAAAAGATCTGCTCCAACACGCCGGTCTGTTCGGCAAGTCCCTGCACGGCGGGCATGTTGTCCGTTGATTTCAGGTCGACGTTCGCCTTTTTGTCCGGATACTGCGCCAGAAGCCGGAAGGCCTCCTCCAGCGTCACGGCGTCCTTGGGAATCGGCCAGCTGTGACACAGCACGGGGACCTTGTCGGCGTTAAAGCGAACGTCGAACTCCACAATATCTGCGTTTTCAAAGCCGACGCGCATGGACGCCAGCGAGTTTTCGGGCGTTCCCATCGCGCCGGTGTGCGCCGTGACGGTAAAGGCGCGCGGCTGCGCTGTTTTCATTGCAATCACCTTATTTCATCTGTGCCTTGTAATAGTTCATCAGGCAGCCTTCCAGAATGATCGTCTTTTCGTCCTCGGTCAGGCCCCTGACATAGAGCGTCAGGTCTTCCACGCCGTCCTTGGTAATCACCTTGGCGGGGATGGTCTCCTGCCCCTCCTGAATCGCCTTGCGGATGCCCGGCACGAAAACGTAGTCGCCCACGCTGTAGCCGAACGCGCGGTCGGGGTCGATCGTGAACGGCAGAATGCCCCAGTTGATGCAGTTGGAGCGGTAGCGCTTGGTGGCGAACTGATAGCAGATGTTGGCGAAGCCGCCGAGCACCTTCTGGCAGGAAGCCGCCTGTTCGCGCGCGGAGCCGTCGCCCGGCTTTCTGGCAAAGACGCAGGAGCCGAACTGGGTGTGCTTTGCGGTCTCCTCCGGGTCGGCGCAGACCTGTTGCAGCGCGGCAACCACTTCGTCGCTGCCCCCGGCGCGGCGGGCCGCTTCCTCGGCGGCCACGGCCTTGGCGCGCGGCACATACTGCGGGTCGCGGCGCGAGAGGGCAAACTCGGAAAGGCGCAGCGGGTTGGAGCGGTAGGACGAGGTTTCGCCCGAGGGAATCAGCTCGTCCGTGGTGGTCACGTCGTCGTGCAGCACAGAGGCGAGCTTGACAAGCAGGTTGTCTTCAAGCGGATACATCTGCGGCCAGTCGGTGATGTTGGGGCCGAAGCGCAGCTCCGCCGTCGGGTCGGCCTTGCCGAAGCCCTGATAGACGCGCTTGTCATAAACGCTCTTTTCAAACGTATAGGCATATGCCGGCACCTCATAGTCGACGTCGGTCGCCGCCGTCAGAACGCCGCCGTTGCGGGCCGTGGCCGCAATGGAACGCGCGTCCATCAGCGCCACCGCGGCCAGCTGGCCGTCGCCGGGCTTGCTGCCCTCGCGGTTCGGGAAGTTGCGCGTGGTGTGGCGGATGGAAAGGCCGTTGTTGGCGGGCACGTCGCCCGCGCCGAAGCAGGGGCCGCAGAAGCAGGGCTTGAACACCGCGCCGGCCTCCAGCAGCTTTTGCTGCACGCCGTTTTTGAGCAGCGCCAGGTTCAGCGGCACGCTGGAGGGATAGACTGACAGGCTGAAATAGCCGTCGCCGCAGCTTTTGCCGTCCAGAATCGCCGCCGCTTCGCAGATGGAATCGAACATACCGCCCGAGCAGCCCGCAATCACGCCCTGGTCGACGCGGATGCCGTCGTCCGACACCTTGTCGCTGAGATGGAAATCGACCTTGCTGCCGAACTGTTTTTTTGCCGCCTCTTCCACCTCTTTGAGCAGCGCGGGGTTTTGCTGCAGCTCGTGGATGGTTACGGCGTTGGACGGATGGAACGGCAGGGCGATCATGCTTTCGAGCTTTCCGAGGTCGATCTTCACCGCCATATCGTAATACGCGCCGTTCTGCGGGCGCAGCTCTTTGTAGTCTTCCGGTCTGCCGTGGGTCTCGTAATAGCCGCGCACCTTGTCGTCGGTCTCCCAGACGGAGGACAGGCAGGCCGTTTCGGTCGTCATCACGTCCACGCCGATGCGGAAATCGACGCTCAGGTTTTTGACGCCGGGGCCGCAGAATTCCAGCACCTTGTTGGTCACAAGGCCTTCCTTGAACACCTTGCCGCACAGGGCGATGGCCACGTCGTGCGGGCCGACGCCGCGCTTCGGCGTGCCTTCGAGATACACCAGCACCACCTGCGGCGCGGGGATATCCCAGGTATTCTTCAGCAGCTGCTTGACCAGCTCGGGGCCGCCCTCGCCCACGCCCATGGTACCCAGCGCGCCGTAGCGGGTGTGGCTGTCGGAGCCGAGAATCATGCGGCCGCAGCCCGTCATCATCTCGCGGGCATACTGGTGGATCACCGCCTGGTTCGCCGGCACGTAGATGCCGCCGTATTTCTTCGCCGCGGAAAGGCCGAACACGTGGTCGTCCTCGTTGATCGTGCCGCCGACGGCGCAAAGGCTGTTGTGGCAGTTGGTCAGCGCGTAGGGCACGGGGAACTCCCGAAGGCCGCTGGCACGCGCCGTCTGGATGATGCCGACGTAGGTGATGTCGTGCGAGATCAGCGCGTCGAAGCGGATCTGCAGCGCGCTGTCGCTCCCGGACTGATTGTGGCTTTGCAGAATGGAATAAGCGATCGTGCCGTTGCGGCCCTTGCTTGCAACGCCCGCCGCCGCGAGCGCGGCCTGCTGTCCGGCCTCGCTGCCGTCCAGGATTGCGCCGTTCAGGTAATGGACGCCGTGGTTGATGATTTCGATCATGTTGCATCCGTCCTTTCGGGAGAATAGTATCGTCTGTAAAGGGAGTTGATCTCCTGATAATAGCCTTCGTCAATTCCGGCGAGCGCGTCGGCGCTGATGCGGAACGACCAGTTGTCCTCCGACGTGCCGGGCGTGTTCATCCGCGCGTCCCTGCCGAAGCCGCACATATCCTGCACGGCGATGACGGCCGTGTCGGCGGCGCTTTTCCAGACGGTTTCGATGATGGCGCGGCACGAGCCCGACCGGTAGCCGCCCTCGCCCCATTCGCGGCCGCCGAAGCAGCAGTAGCGCAGCGCAAAGGCGCGTTCCGCGGGCGCCGCCTCCCAAAGCCAGCCGAGCAGGGTGTTGTTGTCGTGCGTGCCGAGATAGGCGACGCAGTTTTTCGGATAGTTGTGCGGCAGATGGGTGCTGTCGCCGTTCGGGTCAAAGCCGAACTGCACCACGCGCATGCCGGGAAAGCCGGTATCCCGCAGCAGCCGCACCACGTCTTCGCCGAAGACGCCGAGGTCTTCCGCAATGATGTCCGCCTGCGGCAGCGCGGCTCTGATCGTGCGGAACAGCTCCATGCCGGGGCCCTTCTGCCAGGCGCCGACCTTTGCCGTTTCGCTGTCGAACGGCACCGCCCAATAGGACGCGAAGGCGCGGAAGTGGTCGATGCGCACCCGGTCGAACAGCTTGCTTGCGTGGGCCACGCGCGCGACCCACCAGCGGTAGCCGTCGTCCTTCATCGCCGCCCAGTCATACAGCGGGTTGCCCCAGAGCTGGCCGTCGGCGGAAAAATAATCGGGCGGCACGCCGGCGACCTTTTTCGGCGCGAGCGTGCGTTTGTTGATCTGGAACAGCCGCAGGTTGCTCCAGACGTCCGCGCTGTCGCGGCTGACGTAGATCGGCATATCGCCGATCAGAAACACGCCGTGCGCGTTGGCAAACGCTTTGAGCGAGCGGTACTGCTTGAAGAAGACGAACTGGCAGAAGACGTGGAAATCAATCTCCGCCTGCAAGGACGCGGCGTTCTGCTTTGCCGTCTCATACACGGCTTCTTCCTTCGGCCATTCCCACCAGGGCTTTTCGCCGTTCTTTCCCTTCAGCGCGCAATAGAGCGCGTGGTCGGCGACCCAGGAGTTTTGCTGCGCAAACAGCGTAAGCTGGTCTTTGTCGTCGTCCGTCAGGCGGGAAAACGCCAGCCGCAGCACATGCAGCCGCTGCCGCAGCGCGAAGGCGTAATCCGCCGCATAGACGCTGCCGGGATAAACGCTTTCACGCACCTCCCGCTCGGTCAGAAGTCCTTCCTCCATCAGCCGGCGCGGGTCGATCAGCGCAAGATTGCCCGCGTTCGCGCTGCAGGAGCAATAGGGCGAGCCCGTGTCGTCCACGGGGCAAAGCGGCAGCACCTGCCAATAGTGAAAGCCCATGCGCTGAAGCTGCAGCACAAAAAGCTCGGCCTCCCTGCCCATCACGCCGACGGCGAACGGGCCGGGCAGCGACGACAGATGCAGCAGCGCACCGGCTGTACGAACAGATTGCATAACGGTTGATTCTCCTTTAAAGCACGCCCTCAGGGCATATAGTCATCCAGCACGGCGTCGGTCTTCGCATAACGCTTTGCTTTCGGATGCAGAAACGGCTTGCCGCGCATCACGACCATATACGGGGTGCGGATGGTTTCAAAGCTTTGCAGCGGATCGCCGTCCGTGATGAGGAAATCCGCGCTTTTGCCCGGCTCGACGGAGCCGGTCTCGTCGCCCAGCCCGACCAGCCGCGCGTTCAAAAGCGTTGCCGTGTGCAGCGCAAAGGCGGCGGAAACGCCGACGTACTTCCGGAAGAACACCAGCTCGCGCCACATGTTGTAATGGGTCGTATAGGGGCAGCCCGTGTCGGTGCCGAGTCCGACGGGGATGCCGGCCTCGAGCGCCTGCTTTGCGCCTTCAACCATACCGCGCAGCACCACGTCGGAATTGAACTGCACCGTTTCGCTGATGCCGAGCAGGTCGCGCGGGAATCTCGCCATCGGGAACGCGGGCGAAAGCGTGCAGATCACCGCGCCGCCGCTGTTTTGCAGCGCGTCGATTGCGCTTTGGTCCAGCACCGACCCGTGTTCAATGGTGTCCACGCCGTTTTCGACCGCGGCGCGCACGCCCTCGGCGCTTTGCACGTGGGCGGCAACGGGCAGGCCGTTTTTATGCGCCTCGTCGCAGCAGGCACGGATCAGCGCCGGCGGCATCTTCAGCACGCCGGGTTCGCCCCGGACGGTGGCGTCGAGCACGCCGCCGGTGACCATCAGCTTGATCAGATCCACGCCCTGCGCCACGCGCTCGCGCACCATTTTCACGGCTTCCTCTTCGCTTTGCGCGGCTTCGGCAACCGTGCCGACCATGTGGCCGCCCACGGGGCCGATGGCCATATTGGCCGCAAGGATCCGCGGACCGTCCGCGGCGCCCCGGTTGATTCGGTCGCGCAGCGTCGTGTCGATATCCGAAAGGCCGCCCACGGCGCGCACGGTTGTGACGCCCGAGAACAGCTCGTCCTCGGCATAGGCTTTGCAAACAGAAAACGCAACCCGTTTCACGACCGGATTGTGCAGCACCAGCTGCGCCAGCTTCTTCTGGTCGCGCTGCTTGCCCGGTCTGCCGCCCGCCGGCAGATGCACGTGCAGATTGCACAGACCCGGCATCAGGTACTTCCCGGCAAGGTCGATCACCTGCGCGTCCGGCGGCGGCGTCAGCGCGCCGACGGCAGCGATTCTGCCGTCTTCCACCAGAACGTCTGTCATTGGACGCGGGAGCATTTCACGCGTCCCGTCGAGCACAGTGGCATGCTGAAAGAAAAGCTTCATTTGCATCCCCCCAATTGATCTTTGTTATTGTATCACACAAGGTCAAAAAACACAAGAGAAAAGAAGCAAGAAACCTCTCTTGACATCTCCCTTTCTTTCCTTTATACTGGATACTGTAATCTTATCATTTCTGACACCGAGGTGAACCGTATGCGTCTCCCCGCTTACCCGCTGATGACCTGCGACCCCTTTTTCAGCATCTGGTCGCGCACCGACAAGCTGTCCGACAGCGACACCGTGCTCTGGTGCGGCCTTGAAAAGCCGATCCGCGGCACCGCCGAGATCGACGGCGCCGTTTTTCGCTTTCTCGGCCTCGGCGCCGAACCCGCCATGGAACAGACCGCGCTCGACACGGCGCCCTACGTCACGACCTATACGTTCGAGGCGGCTCGCGTGCGCCTTGTCGTCCGCTTCTGGACGCCGCTGCTGCTCGACGATCTGCACCGGCTGTCGCTCCCCGTTTCGTTCGTGGACTGCACCTATGAACCGTTGGACGAAGCCGAACACGACGTGCAGGTCTCGCTCTCTCTGGACGAAAAGTTCTGCTATGACGGCAAGGCAAAGTCCTGCGTGTTCTTTACCCAGAACGCCTGCGGCCGTCCGTTCGCCGTGATGGGTCAGATCAGGCAAAAGCCGCTGTCGGCCTCGGGCGACGGCGTGGGCGCCGACTGGGGCTGGTGGTGTCTGCTCGGCGGCAAGGTGCGCGCGGCCCGCGGCATCCACGCAACGCGCAGCCTGAAGCCCGGCGTCACGTCCGCGTTTTGCGTCGGGTTCGACGAGGGGCTGGCAATCGAATACTTCGGCCGGAAGCTGCCGCCGTTCTGGCGCGAAAAATGGCCCGACCTGCGCAGCGCGATGGTCGACTCCTATCAGAACCGCGAAGCGCTGTTCGCCGCGCTGCAGGCGCAAAGCGACCGTCTGCTTGCGGACGCCGCCCCGTTCGGCGCCGCCTATCAGGCCATGCTGACCGCCGCGGCGCGCCAGATTCTGGCCGCGCACAAGCTGGTGCGTTCGCCCGCGGGCGAGCTGCTCTATCTTTCCAAGGAATGCCACTCCAACGGCTGCATCAACACCGTAGACGTTTCCTACCCCGCCGTGCCGTTTTTCCTGCTCTATCGGCCGGAGCTGGTCAAGGCGATGCTGACCGGCGTCTTCACGTTTGCCTCCCTGCCGCTCTGGCAGGCGGACTATGCGCCGCACGACATCGGCCGCTATCCGCACGCGGACGGTCAGGTCTATGCGCTGCGTCCGCCCTATGCGTTCCGCCGCCGCAACGTCTATAAGCACAAGCATTTTTCCATCTATGAGCCCCACTTCCAGATGCCGGTGGAGGAATGCGGCAACATGCTGATCCTCGCCTACGCCTATGCGAAAGCAACAGGCGACACGGAGCAGATTGAAGAGAACTATTCCCTGCTGGAGCGCTGGGCGGCCTATCTTTCTTCGCAGGGCGCGCAGCTGAAAAACCAGCTTTGCACCGACGACTTTGCCGGCCACAGTGAACAGAATGTCAACCTTGCCATCAAGAGCACCGTGGGCCTTGCCAGCTTTGCCGGCATCGCCGGGCTGCTCGGCCGCGAAACCAAGGCGATGCAGGACGCGCGCCACATGGCGCTGGCGCTGGACAGCAACCGCAAAGCCGACGGCACGCTGCCGTTTTCGCTGCTGGATGCGGAGGGCTGGAGCCTCAAGTATAACCTCGTCTGGGACCGGCTGTTCTCGTTCGGCCTCTTCCCGGAGGATCTCTATTTTGCCGAAAGCGATCTCTACCGCGAAAAGCTGAACGCCTACGGCGTGCCGCTCGACAGCCGCAAGAGCTTTACCAAAAGCGACTGGATGCTCTGGGCGGCCTGCCTGGACGGCACCGACCGCAACGTGCGCGCGTTTTCCAGGGCGATTCTTCGCTTTCTGGAAGAGACGGACGACCGCCTCCCCTTCTCCGACTGGTTCGACACGCTGAAGCCGGAGCGCCGCGGCTTCACCCACCGCAGCGTGCAGGCCGGCCTGTGGATGCCGGTACTGCTGCGTAAAACGCTGGCGCAGCAGCAGGACGCATGAAGCGGCTCCGGTTCCCCGCCGAGGTCTGCTATCTGCTGTCGATCCTCGTGCTGTCGTTTGCGGTCGCCATGGTGGCCGCGGCCGGCTTCGGGGTCTCGATGATCGTCGCCCCGGCCTATATTCTCAGTCTGAAGGTGCCCTTTCTCACCTTCGGCCAAAGCGAATACGTCGTGCAGGCGGTGCTCTTCCTCGTCTTCTGCGCGCTGATGGGCCGCGTGAAGCTCGTCTATTTCAGCTCGTTTCTGACCTGCCTGCTCTACGGCGCGGTGCTTGATCTGTGGCGGCTGGTGATTCCGCTTTTGAACCCGGCTGTGACTGAACCGGGCAGCATGACGATGGCGGTGCGCATGGTGCTGTTTGTGTGCGGCATGCTGCTGACTTCGTTTTCGGTGGCGCTGTTTTACCGCACCTATCTCTATCCGCAGGTCTATGACTTTTTTGTCAAGGGCGTCAGCGCCCGCTTCTCGCTGAACCGCACGAAACTCAAAATTGCCTTTGACGTCGGCTCGCTGGCCGTGGCCGTCGCGCTGTCGCTGCTGTTCTTCCGTCGCTTCAACGGCATCGGGGTCGGCACGCTGATTATGACTGCGCTGAACGGCCTTCTGATCGGCGCGTTCGGCAAGGCGATTGACCGCTGCTTCGTGTTTGAGCCGCTGTTCCCGTCGTTCGCCGCGCGGTTCGCGATCGAGGCAAAAAACGCTTGACTTCGAAAAAAGAAAAATGTATAATAAAGTGTAACTCCGGCGCAGCCGGATCGGCGTATCAAGTATGCCACCCCATTCTTCCCGAAAGGAGGCATAATCATGGCTTGTTTTTTGGTTCCTACCGCAGAAGCAATTGTCACGACCGTTGCCGCTAAAGTGCTCCAAAAGAAAGAAGCAAAAGCAGAGCTGAAGCTCACCGCGCCCACGACCGGCGCCAAGGCGCTGGAAACGCAGGAAAAAACCGCGTTCTCCCGCAAGCTGATGTGGCTGTCCTATATGCTTTGGGGCGGCGCCGTTCTGCTGATGTTTGAACACGTCTGGCACGGCGAAGTCGTTGCCTGGTTCCCGTTCCTGGCGGCCATGGCGGATCCTGCCGATACGGCGGAAATGCTGCATGAGATGGCAACCGCCGGGGTACTGATGGCTGTTGTCGTCACCGCTGTCTGGGCTGTGATGCTCGTTGTCACAAGCGCCATTGAGAAGCGCGCGGCCAAGTCGCAACTCCAAAATCAGGAATAAGGAGTTGTCTTCATGACATTACTGATCACCGTGTTCGCCGCGGTCATTGCGACCGTCGTGTGGTACGCGAACAAGAGAAGCAGCGAGCTGAAGGTCGGCATCCTTTGCTGGATGTTCTGGGGCGCATCCCTGATGTGGCTCGTGGACGCGATCTTCGAATACGCCGAGCAGAAGGCGGAATACTTCACGCCAGACCCGCTCGACATGCTCAACGACGCCTTCCTCGGTCTTTCCGTGGTGGCGCTCGCGCTGGTCATCTGGCTGGTGATCCTGCTGATCAAGGATCCCAGCGGACGGATCAAAGACGCGCTGCATAAGAAGAAATAACTGAATATCAAACAGCCGGCCCCGGGAAGGGGTCGGCTGTTGTTTTTGTTTGGGTGAATGCTTTTGTTTTTTCCGTGTCATGCATGGCTCACGAAGTTCAGCGGGTTTTGCTTGACGCCGTTGTAACGCACCTCAAAGTGCAGGTGCGCACCTCTGGCGTTGCCGCTCTCTCCGACAGCCGCGATCTGCTGACCCTGAACGACCGTTTGCCCTGCGGTCACGTTCAGAGCGGAGCAATGGCCGTAAACCGTGGCGTAGCCGTCCCCGTGATCAAGGATCACGTAGTTTCCGTAACCGGTCGTTCCCCAACTCGCCGTTACAACGACGCCGGCGCGCGAAGCGTAGATCGGTCGGCCGTAGATCACGCCCGAGCCGTTCGGGTCGGCAATGTCGATTCCGCCGTGGAAGGCGTAGCCGCCGATGCGGGGATCCCGGTTGCCGAAGCCGCTGGAAATATAGCAGGGCGAAGCGACCGGCCACAGCCAGACTGCACCGGACGAGCCGACCGGCGTCTGCGCGGTCGGAGCGGTTGTCGTTACACGCGCGTTTATGATCTCGTCGATCTCCCGGTCCGCCGCATCCCGTTCCGCGCGCAGCTTTTTGATATAGCTTTGATACAGATCGCTGTCCTGCGCCAAAGAACCGATAAACGCTTCGATGTCTGCGGATTCTTTCCGCAGTTGGGCTATGGCGGCGTCGTAGGTCTGTTGCTTTTCAAGAAGCTCCGCTTTTCGTGTAATCAGACTCTTGCGGGCCGCAGACAAGTCCCGCGTCTTTTCTTCCAGCGCTCCCCGCTTGTTCACAAGCGTTTTTTCGGCGGCTTTCAGATCGGAAACGAGCTGCGCAAACGTCCGGATCGCGCGGTTGTCCTCCTCACTGATCCGCTTCATCATCTCCAGCCTTGTCAAAAACGAGGCCAGACTGTCGGCGCCCATCAAGAGCTTCAGGCTCGATTCGTTCCCGCTGAGATAGGCCGCCCTGAGCTTGGCCTGCAGGGCGCTTTTTGTTTCTTCGATCTTCGCCGCAGTTTCTTTCATCTGCGTTCGCGTGAGCTTAATCTCATCCTTGAGGATCAGCGTTTCGTTTTTCAGCCGTTTGATCTGAAGATTGCAATCTTCGATTCTGCGCGCAAGGGCCAGAATCTGCGTTTGCAGTGCGTTCGATTTCTTTTCAATCGCTTCGGCTTTTTCCTGCAAATCGTTCAGGAATTCCCGCTGACGATCCTTTTTCTCCTTGTTGGCTGCGATCCGCTTCGAATACTGCTCGATCTGCGCGTCCAGCGCGCGAATCTCCGCTTCAAGCTCCTGTGTTGTTTTTGCCTGCGCAGTATACGGCGGCGCAAGAGATAAGACAGACAATAAGAACATCGCCAAAGCGAGCAGCCACGGAACCGTTCTTTTCATGGTTTCGTCCTTTCCCGGCAAACTAACAGTTGCCTTATTCCAGCCCGGCCAGCCGCAGCAGTTCCCCGGCGCGCTGCGGGTTCGCTTTGCCGGACAGCACGGGCAGACGGAACAGGGCCCGCACGCCGCTATAGTTATCCCTGTAAACGGGGTCGCCGCTCTGCGGCTCCATCGTGAGTGCGTCCGCGGGTGAAAACGGCGTTTGCAGCACACACAACCACAACGCGTGGTCGGAAAAAGCCGTAAGGTCTATCATATCCACCAGATTATAGCAAACGCCGTCCAGATAAAAGGCAGAGCGCGCGATAGTCATGGTGAACGGTGCAATCCTTTCCGGCGCATAGCCGGAAATCAGAGGCAGAAACAGGAAGGTCCCGTTTTCCTCCTGCCGGATCGGCTGACCGTCGGCCCGGCCCAGCACCACGACGGCATAGCTGTGGGTCGGATCGATCGCCGAGCCTTCCGGCGCGCGGATATTGCTGCCCGACGCAAGGCCAAGCAGGGTGACGGTATAATCCCCGTCCGTCACGCTTTGCGGCTCCGTGTTCTCTTCAACCTCGCGCAGCACTGCCGCAAGCGCCGCGTCCCCCAGCTTTTCGGCAACCTCGTGCGGCGCCAGCAGCCGCAGCGCGGCAAAAGCCCCGCCCGTCAGCAGCGCGAGCAACAGAAGGACGGCAAGGCAGGTGCGGGCGAACCGTTTTTGATCCAAACGTGCCCTTTCCTTCTGCGGCAGCTTTTGCCGCAGGGAAGCGGTAAGCGTTTGCAGTTCCCGCTCTTCGAATGCGACCGTCCGTTCCAACTCGGTCCGGTATCTTTCCCGAAATGTCATGCGAGATCCTCCCCTTCCAGCAACGCAGCCAGTTTTTTTCTCCCGCGCGCCAGCCGCGCTCCCACGGTCGGCACGGGCGCTTTCAGAATCTGTGAGATTTCCCGGAGCGAATAGCCTTCATAGTAATACAGATGGATCACGATCCGATAGGCGTCCGGCAAGGCCTGCACCGCTTCCACCACGGGAGAAAGCGGTTCCTCCTGCGTTCCCGTTTCCGGCAGCGGTTCGGACGAAAAGCGCCGCAGCACTTTCAGGTCGTTTTTGGCAATATTGATTGTGACGCGCAGCAGCCAGGCCTTTTCGTGCTCACGGTCACGAAACGACGGCTGATAACGCAGCAGCTTCAAGAAAGCCTCCTGCACGGCGTCCTGTGCATCCTCTTTGGAATGCAGCAGTGCATACGCCGCCCGCAGCATATGCCGGGCGTTGCGCCGGACCAGCGCATCCCATTCTTTTTCGTCAACGAAAGCACTCATTTTGGGCCTCCTTTTACCTATAACACAACGCAGAGGCGACATTTTTTGCAGCGATGTCAAAAAATGTCGATTATCCCACGTGAATTGCAAAGAAAAAGGGAACTGTCCCATCGAAAAACAGATCCCCTTTTTGATTCTGTTACCGCAGCAGCTCCGCGGCTTCAAACAAACTGATATCCTTCTCTTTTGCCAGCGCGGCAAGATCGTCGAATTCGGCCTTCTCTTTTTTTGCGCCGAAACCGGCCGCGGCCTTGAACCTGACCGGTGTGCCGTCTGCTTCCCGCGTCACGCTTTCGCGCCGCAGCACCGAGCGCTGCAGAACCGCTTCGCGCACGCCGAGCGTCGTGGTGTGCCGGAACAGCAGGCGCAGCATGGCGTCCTTGTCCGCCGGGGCGCAGAGCACGCTGAGCTTAACGCCCGGGCGGCCCTTTTTCATGCCGATCGGCGTGGTGAACACGTCTTTGGCTCCGCCCTGCAGCAGCCGCTCGCAGGCGAAGGCGATCCACTCCGGCGTCATGTCGTCGAGGTTGGTTTCCAGTTGGACAACGGTGTCGTGGGCGTCGTCCTTTTCGGTTTCGCCCAAGAGGGCGCGCACGAAGTTCGGCCCCTCCCGGAAGCGCTTCGTACCGACGCCGCAGCCGATCTTCGTCACGCACATCAGCGGCTGGGGCCCGAACGACCGGCAGAAATGCCGCAGCAGCGCCGCGCCGGTGGGCGTGCAAAGCTCGCCCTCCACCTCGCCGCCGTAGGTCGGGATGCCTTTCAGCAGCTCAGCCGTGGCGGGCGCGGGCACCGGCAGAATGCCGTGGGCGCAACGCACGTTCCCCGCGCCGACATGCACGGGAGAAGCCGAAACCGATGCAACGCCCAACCGTTCCAGCAGCAGGCAGACCGCCGCCACGTCGGCCACGGCGTCCAGCGCGCCGACCTCGTGAAAATGCACCAGCTCCACCGGCGCGCCGTGCACGGTGCTTTCGGCCTGCGCCAACAGGTCGTAGACAGCTTTGACGTTGTTCTTCACGCCGTCGGACGCCTGCAGGCCGTCAATGGTCTCATAGATGTCTTTCAGTGCGGTATGGTGATGGTGGTGCGCCGCGTGGTCATGATGGTGATGGGTGAACGCGCCGGGCAGCTCCTCGTCGCCGCCGACCGTCACGCGCAGATGCAGGCCGCAAATGCCGCCGGCATCCGTCTTTTTCAGGGTATACGTCACGCCCGGAATGCCGAGCGCCTGCAGCGCCGCAAGCGCCTCCTGCGGGTCATCTTCCAGCGCGAGCAGGGACGACGCGAGCATGTCGCCCGCCGCGCCCATCTGGCAGTTCCAATAGAGTTGTTTCACAACGGATCCCTCCCTTGCTGTTTCGTGGAATACTATAACATAAACCGCCGGATTCGTCAAATAAAGAGAAATAAAAAACCCGGCGCCGGAGCGTCGGGAAAAGCGGTCGGTCAATCCAGAAGTGTCTTGATCGTCTGTTCATAGTCTTTCTCGATCAGCACAACCGGTTCGCCGGCTTTTTGAAAGCCCGCGATAACCCGGCGATTATCCGCTTTCAGGTTGGCGATTGTGCAGTCGGGATCCTCTCTTCTGCATTCAATATCCGATGCGTGCCGCCTGATCTCGTCGAAGTGCGTGTCAATATAGCGATCCGTCATGGCAAGGCAAACAAAGCGGATGAACGGCAAATAGGCGTTATCCAGATCCCTGCGCCAGTTGAACGGCACATAGCAGCCCTCCACAATCAAATCCTGCCGGTTCTCGATAGCTGTCTTGATGATCTCGCGGACAATCGGCCAAAGATAAGCGGTGAGCGCATCATCCTCCATCGGGGTCAGCGCGGTGTTGCCGCTGCGGATCAGCCCCATTTTCAGATGATCGATGGAAAGATACGGCACATGCTGCGTTTCCAGAAGCCGCTGCGCCAGAAGGGTCTTTCCGGTATGGGATGCGCCCGTAATCAGAATGATCATACCCTTGCCCTCAGCTCTTTTCTGACAGCTTCAAGATCGCTGCTTGTCAGAAGCGGGATCAGGCTGTTGATCTCTTCCACGCTTTTATTCCACCATTTGAACTGCAGCAGCAGCTCGGTCAGTTCATCGTCAAACCGCTTGCGGAGCGTCCGCGCCGGGTTACCGATGACGATCGTATAGGGCGCAACGTCAGAGCCGACCACGGCGTTGGCGCCGATGATCGCGCCGTCGCCGATGCACACGCCGGGCAGGATGACCGCGTTCTGACCGATCCAGACGTCGTTGCCGATTACGGTGTCTCCCTTCAGCGGCAAATCGGCGCGCGCAGGCGGCTGCATATCCCAGCTCTCCAGCGTATAGAACGGAAACGTGGTAACAGCGTTCATCTGGTGATTGGCGCCGTTCATCACAAACTCCACCCCTGCTGCAATCTGGCAGAACTTGCCGATCCTCAGTTTATCGCCGTTCCACTCGTACAGATGCGTCACGTGGCTTTCAAAATCAGCGTCCGCGATATAGGTGAAATCATCAACAATGATCTGCGGATTCGTAATAGTCGGCTTCACATAGATCTCTTTATCATAGCCCGGGATCGGGTGGATCACGTTCGGGTCGGGCAATCTGCTGTTTTGCATTGACGATCACTTCCGTCCTTTTCAGAATGTTTACTCCGCCTCTTCGTCCAGCGCTTCCAGCAGGAAGCTGACCGGCCGGAAGCCGTCGTTGCACGAGAGCATGGCGGACTTCTTGTTCTTCATCCAACCGTCATAGAAATCCTCCGCCCCGTGCGACAGCGCCAGCACAAAGGGAGACAGCGTGTCCCACGCGCTGGGGCAAAAGCCGTCGGGCCGCTGCCAGCCGTCGGCGACGAAGGTTTGACCGGGCCGCATGTCGCACGCATGCTCGATCGGGTTCTCATATTGCGCAATCAGGTCGTCATACCGCGCCATGCGCATGACGGTGATCCGGACTTTTTTCATCGGTGTCGCTCCTTTCCGGCATTCGGTTCGTTTTGTCTGATTATAGCATAACGGATACAACAAATCAATATCGTTCGTAGCATAGAAAAAGCACCTGCAGATTGCAGGCGCTTTTTTTGGAGGTACCACCCGGATTTGAACCGGGGCATAACGGTTTTGCAGACCGTTGCCTTACCACTTGGCTATGGTACCGTTTGCGGCAGAGCAGGATTTTTGTCGAAAAAAACGGAGCGGCTGACGGGGTGCGGGTCTCCGGTGGAGACCTTTCAAGGCGCAGCCTTGAAAAGCACCGACCGAGCCGGCAGGCGAGAACTCGAACCCGCGCGACTGGAAAAATCGAAAAAAATGGAGCGGCTGACGGGGCTCGAACCCGCTACCTCCACCTTGGCAAGGTGGCGCTCTACCAGATGAGCTACAGCCGCACGTGGTGCTTCCGGTCGGAATCGAACCAACGACACGCGGATTTTCAGTCCGCTGCTCTACCAACTGAGCTACAGAAGC
>JAEEUW010000032.1 GCA_016290665.1 Clostridiaceae bacterium
GCCGAACAGACGCACGCCGCGTATCACCGACAAATCCTCGCGCAGCGTGCCGATCAGCGCCTGTTCGTGCGCACGGATCGCGTCGAGGCCCTGCGCCGCGGCAAACTGCAGACCGGCGTGCAGACCGACGACCCCCGGCAGATTCAGCGTGCCGCTTTCGAGCCGTTCGGGCAGCGTTTCGGGCATTTCGCTTTGCAGCGACAGCGACCCCGTGCCGCCCTCGAGAAGCGGACGCGGCTCCACGCGCTCCGACAGCAGCAGCGCCCCGGTGCCCATCGGCCCGAAGAGCCCCTTGTGGCCCGGCAGGCAAAGCAGATCGACGCCCGGGTCCTCCAGCGAAAGCGGATAGACCCCGGCGCTCTGGGCCGCGTCCACGCCGAACAGCAGGTCGTGTTCCCGCGCTAGCCTTGACAGCTCCCGCAGCGGCAGCACCGTGCCGAAGACGTTGGACACGTGCGTGACGAACAGCAGCTTCGTTGCGGGGCGGATCAGCGCGCGGAAGTTCTGCACCGTGGCGGCCGCGTCGCCGGGTACGACCTGCGCGGCGTCATAGCCGATCAGCCCGTCCTGCCGCAGTCGCTCCAGCGGACGCAGAACGGCGTTGTGCTCGAGTGACGAGATGATTACGTGGTCGCCCTTTTCCAGCACGCCCTTGAGCGCCAGATTGACCGCGTGGGTGCAGTTCAGCGTAAAGATCGTGCGCTCCGTCTGCGCGCCGAAAAAGGCCGCCAGCGCCTCGCGCGCAAGGAACGCCTCCTCGCTTGCCTTCGCGGCCAGCGCGTGCCCCGCGCGCCCCGGGTTCGCACCGAAGCAGCGCAGACACCGCAGCACGGCGCAGCGCACCGTTTCCGGCTTCGGGAACGTCGTGGCGGCGTTGTCCAGATAGATCATGGCTCCTTTGTCTGCTCCGGCAGAAAGCCGTGGCTTTGCAGCAGCCGCTTTGCCGCCTGCCGGTCGGCAACATAGAGCGCAAACGCGCAGCCGGTGCGGCGGTCGGGGTTCGGGTCGCGGCGGATGGCGGCGGACAGGCCGTGGTTTTGCAGCAGCCGCTTGGCGCTCTGCGCCGCGGTCAAGGATTCAAACCTGAAATAAGACAGCATTTCATTCCCTCCCTTCTGCCTCCCTTACAGCCTATGCCGCAGGTTTTCGCCCGTTCGCGCATAAAAGAATTGACGAAAAACGCAAAGAAGTGTATAATAGAAAAAAATAATCAAAGGCGGTGCTTTTTCATGAGCAAAATTCTGATTGCGGACGACGAACAGAAGATCCGCAAGCTGGTCTGTGATTTTTTAAGAAACGTCGGATATGAAACGATCGAGGCGGAGGACGGCGATGAGGCGTTTGCACTGTTCCAGAAGCACGAAGACGATATCGACCTTGTCATCCTGGACATCATGATGCCCGGGCTCAACGGCTGGGAGGTCTGCAAGGAGATCCGCGCCCTGTCCGACGTGCCCGTGATTATGCTGACCGCCCGCAGCGAGGAATTCGACGAGCTGCTCGGCTATGAATCCGGCGCCGACGACTATGTGACGAAGCCGTTCAGCCCCACGATTCTCGTGAAGAAGGTGGAAGCGCTGCTGCGGCGCACCAAGTCGGCCGCCTATCTCGGCGGCGAAAAGGACCTGACCTTCAACCACGAGGCGCACGAGGTCCGGCTCAACGGCCAGGAGATCGAGCTGACGCTCAAGGAATACAACATCCTCAAAAAGCTGCTGGAAAACCCCGGCCGCGTCTACAGCCGCGAACAGCTGCTCGATTCCATCTGGGGCTACGACTACGTGGGCGACATCCGCACGGTCGATTCCCACATCGCCCGCCTGCGCACCAAGCTGGGCGACTGGGGCAACCGCAGGCTCAAAACCGTCTACGGCATCGGATACAAGCTTGAGGAAGAATAATGCACGGCACAAGGTTCAAATGGTTCCGCAAAGAGAATCTTCTCTTGCGGAACGTTCTCATGATCCTGATTCTTGTGTCGGCCATCGGCCTTGTCGTGCTGCTCGGCTATTTCTATCTTGACGACATCTACCTGATCAAAACGCGCATGGATCTGCAGGCGGTCGCCGACGACGTTTCGCAGATGGAGCTCAGCGACAAGGTACGGCTGGAAACGCAGCTGTCCGATATCGAGGCCAAGTATAACTTCTATATCGAGCTCTATTATCCGCGCGACCAGCTGATCTACACCACCGACACCAACAACGCCACCTTCGACCCGCAGCCCGAAGAAAAGGAACAGGTGCTCAAGCCCCGCATCATGCGCATTCTGGAGCACACCGACCAGGACGACGTGAGCTATTTTGAAACGCGGCAGGAATACTATGCCAACGCAAAATACATCGTCTTCGGCACGCTGTTCAAATCGGGCGTCGCGGTGGAGCTATAC
Source organism: Clostridiaceae bacterium (assembly GCA_016290665.1). Lineage (GTDB taxonomy): Bacteria > Bacillota > Clostridia > Oscillospirales > Acutalibacteraceae > UBA6857. The sequence goes on from JAEEUW010000032.1 coordinate 2,390, forward strand.
GCCTCGCTCGACCAGATCAACGACAACGCCCGCACGGCCTACTGGCTGTTCTTCGTGGCGGCCATGTTCCTGATCGCGGTGATCCTGTTCGTGCTCATCTTCCACATCGTGACGTTCACGATTCCGGTGGACAAGATCAGCCGCATCACCCGGCGGATTGCGCAGATGGATTTCGGCGCGGTGTGTCCCCCGTTCCGGCTGCGGGAGCTGGACGAGCTGAGCACGAACATCAACATCCTGTCGTCGTCGCTCGACATGACGATGCAGACGCTGACCAACCGCAACGAGCAGCTTGAGCGCGACATTGAAAACGAACAGAAGCTGCGCGAAAACCGCAAGCAGTTCATCGCCAGCGCGTCGCACGAGCTGAAAACGCCGATCGCCATCATTCAGGGCTACGCCGAAGGGCTGAAGTTCGGCATCTATGACGACAATCCGGGCGAATGCTACGACGTGATTCTGGAGGAAGCGCAGAAGATGAACCAGCTCGTCATCGACATGCTGGAGGTCGACCGCCTCAATTCCACCAAGATCGAGCCCCATTACGTCGACTTTTCGCTGCGCGAACGGCTCGGCAGCTTTGTGGCGCAGATGCGCAACATCACGATCAAAAACGGCATCACCGTGCAGTGCGACATCGATCCCGCCTATATCGCCCACAGCGACGAAACGCTGTTTGAGCGCGTGCTTTCCAACTATTTTTCCAACGCGATTTCACACTGTGAGGGCGAAAAAAAGATCGTCGTCTCCTGCGAAGAGATCGACGAGCATTACCGCATCAGCGTGTTCAACACGGGCAAGCCGATTGCCGACAACGACCTGATGAACATCTGGAACAGCTTTTACCGCGCCGACAAGGCGCACTCACGCGCGGAGGGACGCTTCGGCCTCGGCCTTTCCATCGTGTCCTCCGCCCAGCAGGCCCAGCAGATGCTCTACGGCGTGGTCAACCGCGCAAACGGCGTGGAGTTCTGGTTCGACGTGCGCAAGGCAAAATAATCAAAACAGAAATACCGGACCGCTGTCTGAGCAGCGATCCGGCTTTTTTCATTTGAATCGGAACAGCTTGCGCAGCCTCGGCTGCAGAAGCTTGAGATAGAACGTCGCCATACGCGTGAGCGCGAGGTCGAAGACAAGGAACACCGCGTTGCCCATGACGAGCATCACCGGCACGGCGTACTTTGCCCACCAGACACTGTCGTCCACGCCGAGCACGTCGCCCAGCGGCATGCCGAACACGTGGATCAGCACAAGATAGGACGCGACGACCGACGCGTTGAAGATCAGAAATTTGAGCAGATATTCCACGACCCGCGGCAGATCGCGCGCTTCCAGCAGCGCCTTGACAATGGCGTAATAGCCGAAGAAGGCGGTATACATCACGGCGGCCTCCTTGTTCGGCACCAGCAGCAGCGACAGCAGCGCCGTTGCAAGATAGACGCCGAACGCCCAGCTTTTGCCGAGCTCGATCACGCAGAACAGCGTGAGAATACCTGCCAGCGCGGGCAGCGCGTAGACGAAAAGTTCAAGCGCCGTGGGGATCAGCAGAACCACCGACAGCGCCACGGCCATGCCGCCGATGGCCGTTTTTGAGGCCTGAGAGAGCTGCTTCATGCCGTCACCTCAGCAGCACGGGATCAGGTCGCCGCCCATGCATTCGCAACAGCAGTCGGCGCACAGCAGGCCCTGACAAACGCTGCAGGCGCCCGACATGGTGTCGCCGCCGCTGCGCGCCGTGCGGAAACCGCCGGAGCGCTGACTGTTCACAACGTCGTACATGTGGCGGTAATCGGGATTCGAGGGCTCCATGTTATAGGCCGTGGTAAAATAGGTATAGGCCTGATCGAACCAGCCGCGCTTGTAATTGACCTGTCCCTTCCAATAGAACCATTCCGCGCCGCGGCGGTCCGGCTGCACGCTTTCCAGCGCCTGCTCCGCCTCGTCGAGCTGGCCGTTCCACACAAGCGTGCGCACCAGATCAAAGCTGAACGCGCCGCCGGAGCCGTAACGCTGATAGGTGTAGGACCCGCTTTGGCCCGCCCGGGCGAACGACTGCGCTTCGCCCGACAGGATTGCGTCGTAGGCTTCGTTGATCTCGGCCATTTTCTCGTTGGCAACGTCGGCGAGCTGGGTGTCGGCGTAATTGTCGGGATGATATTTCTTTGCCAGCGCGCGATATGCGGACTTGATTTCTTCGGGCGTTGCGGTTCTGGGCACGCCGAGCACTTCATAGGGATCTCTCATCGCTTCCGGCTCCTTTCAAGATTTGTTCGGTCTGGCTGTGCATGCCGAGCAGCACGATGTTTTCGAGGATGGGGTACAAAACGGTCAGGCCGGTTTGTTCCAGCGCTTCCACGGCGTTGGCCTGCGTCATCTCCAGCATGGCGGTGACGTCCGCCCGCTGCTCTTGTGTCAGCGACGGCCTGTTCAGCGCAAAGCGGCGGAGGAACACGTTATAGTTGTGACGTCTGAAGTCCTTTTTCAGGTCGTCCGCCGCGTCGATCAGATAGACCCAGCGTCCCACGCAATAGCCGAAGCGGTAGCAGGCCTCGGCCCGATCCTTAGCGCCGAGGCGAAACAGCTTGCCCAGCGCGTCTGCGCTCGCGTGCGCGGCGCGGTCCGCGGAATCGCAGCCCGCCTGCTCCGCGTCCCGCTGCGCGGCCATGGCTTCGGCCGCAACGGCATCGACCGCGGGGAACAGGCGCTTTGCCTTTTTACGCCAGAGCGCGGCAACCGGCAAAAGCAGATACAGCGCCAGACGCTTCAGGAAGCCGCTGTCGGCAATATCGTCGCGCAGCTTATAATAGAACAGCACCACCGCGGCCGCGCAGGCGAAATCGAACGCCTCGTCGCCGTTTTGGCAATAGCTGCAGCGCTTGGCGGGGTTGAACGGACAGCGCCCGGGCCGGAACGACGGCACGACGCCGTCCTGCGCCAGCCGCACGGCCAGCAGAAAGGTCACGTCATAGCTGAGGATCGCCCGCGCGGGCTGACCGTAGCGGCGCGAAAGGGCGCGGCAAAGCGAGCAGTAAAGGCCGCGATAGGTTTCCCATTCGCGCACGCGCAGCTCCCCTTTTTCCACTTTCACATAGCCGAACACGGTTGCATCCTCCGACGTTTTTGATATTATACCATATTTTTCAGGTTTGTAAACCGCAAATAGAATAGCAAAACAACTTTAATTGAACTTTATGCTTGATTCCGCCGCCGTTTTGGCTTATAATAGGTGCGATACTTTAACACGCAAAGGAGACCTGACACATGGCTATCGTTCAGAAAGAGGCCTATTATCTTTCCTCCACGGGCGTCAACCGCATCCGCTGCAACATCTGGGAGGACGACGCATTGCCGAAGCGCGGGGTGTTCCAGATTGCCCACGGCGTTTCGGAGCATATCGACCGCTATGACGAATTCGCGCGCTTTCTTGCCGCAAACGGGTTTGTCGTCTGCGGCAACGACCATCTCGGCCACGGCAAATCGGTGGACGATCCGCAGGATTACGGCTTTTTTGCCGAAGAGGACGGCGATCTGCGCATGGTGGACGACATGCACATCCTGACGCAGATCATGAAAAAGCGTTATCCCGGTCTCCCCTACATCCTGTTCGGTCATTCCATGGGCTCGTTCTGCGCGCGGTCCTATGCCGCCGCGTTCGGCGCTGAGCTGGACGGGCTGATTCTTTGCGGCACGGGCGAGCTGCCCGCTTCCGCCGCGGCGCTGGAAGGGCCGCTGCGCTATCTGGCAAGGAAGCTCGGCCCACGCACGCCGGTCAGCAACGCCCTGTTTGACAAGCTCAGCAATTTCGGCATCAAGAACAGACGCACGAACAAGGACTGGCTGAGTCTGAGCGAAGCAAACGTGGATGCCTACATCCTCGACCCGCTGTGCGGCGTGGAGCTGAAGCTCGGCGGCGTGCGCGACCTGCTTTCGCTGGCCAACACCGCCTGCTCCACCGAATGGCCCACCCTTGTGCCGGTCGGGCTGCCGATCCTCGTGATCTCCGGCGCGAACGACCCCGTGGGTCTGAAGGGCCGCGGCGTGATTACGGTCTGCGACAATCTGGAGGACGCCGGCCACACGCCGAGCGTGATCCTGTACCCGACCTTCCGCCACGAGATTCTGAACGAGGACGACCGCCAAAAGGTGTTTGACGACGTGCTGGAATGGCTCGACAACGTGCTGGGCGTGCCGCAGGAAGACGCGCCGGAGGACGCGCCGGCCGAGGAATAAAAGCAACGCAAAAGTTCAGACCCCCTGCCGTTTGGCAGAGGGTCTGTTTTTATGCTTTGACGTTATCTTATGGTGACCCAGCAGCTGGCGCGGGCGCTGTTGTAGGGGTCGTTGCTCGTGCAGGTGATGCGGCACGTGCCGGTGCCGACTGCCTTGACGTTGCCGTTCTTGTCCACGGTGCAGACGTTCGTGTTGCTGGAGGTCCAGGTCACGCTCTGGTTGGTGGCGTCTTCGGGCAGGATGGTCGCCTTGAGCTTCGTCGTGTTGCCGACGTTCATCGTCATGAGATTGCGGTCGAGCTTGATGCCGACGACGTCCTTGCGCTCCACCTTGACGACGACCATGGTGCCGCGTCCGCCGCCGCCGTCGTTCGGCGTGATGGTGATGATGGCGGTGCCTTCGCCCACGGCCGACACAACGCCGCTGGAGCTGACCTTCGCCACGCTCTTATTGCTGGAGACGTACTTCACCTTGGTGGTGGAGGCGCCGGCGGGCGTCGGAATCAGGACGATGGCCTGCTTGGTGCCGAGGCCCATCTCCATCGTGGTCTGTTCGGTGGCCAGCGACTGGATCTTCGGCCGCTTGACCGTCACGGTGCAGGTCGCCTTACGGCCGCCGTCCTGCGAAATCACGGTGACGGTCGCCGTGCCCGGCGCCACTGCGCGGATCTTGCCGGTCTTGCTGACGCGGACGATCTTTTTGTTGGAGGTCGTCCAGGTCATCTTCTGGTTGGTGGCGTAGGACGGGACCGTGGTCGCCTTGAGCTTATAGGTCTTGTTCATGGCCAGCGTCAGCGTGGATCTGCTGAGCTTGACGCGCTTGACCGGCGTTTCCACAACGGTGACCTTGCAGACGGCCTTTTTGCCGGTATCCTTGGTCGTGGCAACGATCTTGCAGGTGCCGGGGCCGACGGCCTTGATCACGCCGTTTTCGTTGACGGTGGCGACCTTCTTGTTGGTGGACCGCCAGTTGAGCGAGGTGATGGAAACGTTATCGGGCTTGATGGAGGCGGTCAGCGTGGCGCTTGTGCCGTCGTTGAGCGTCAGGCTCTTGCTGTCGAGCGAGACGGATTTGGACTTGATGGTTTTGAGCACCTTGACGGTGCACTTTGCCGTGCGGGAGGAGTCCTGCGTGGTGCAGGTGATCACGGCCGTGCCCTGCGAAACGGCGGTGACGACGCCGTCCACGTTGACCGAGGCGACCGAGGGATCGCTGGACGACCAGATGACCTTTTTGTTGGTCGCGTTGGCCGGCGTGATCGTGGGCACCAGCATTTTGGTGGCGGTCTCATAGAGCTCCACGCTGGTCGCGTTGAGCGTCACGCCGGTCGCCTGAATGCCGGAGGTGATTTTGCACTTCTTCACGATGAACGGATTGTCGTCGGAAGCGGCGGAAATATAGGTTGTGCCGACGCCGACGGCGCGCACCAGACCGAACTGGTCCACGGTGGCCACGGCCGGGTTGTCGGATTTCCAAGTGATCTGCGGGAAGGTCGCCGTGGTCGGTTCCACGTTGGCCTTGAGCTGGAAGGTGTTGCCCACGTAGAGCGAACGCGACGTGGCGCTGATGGAAATGCCGGTCACCTCCACCTTTTTGAACACGGAGATGACGCAGGAGGCGTGGTAGCCGCCGTCCACGGTTTTCACCGTGATGATGGCGGAGCCGGAGCCGACGCCCGTGACCACGCCGGCGGAGCTGACCGAAGCCACGGTGGGCTTGTCGGACGTCCAGACCAGCTGTTTGTTGGTCGCGTTGGCGGGCGACACGGTGGCGCTGAGCTTCAGCGTTTTGGTGGTATAGACGGAGGCCGTCTGCGGCGTCAGGGTGACGCCGGTCACGGGCACCGTGACGTGCACGATGCAGTGGGCACGGCGGGCGCCTTCTTCGGTCTCCACCACGATTTCGCAGGTGCCGGGGCCCACGCCGCGTACGTTGCCGTTCTGGTCAACGGTGGCGACGGAGGAATTGGAGGTGGCCCACGAAACGTTCTTGTTCCGCGCGTATTCGGGAATCACGGTGGCGGTCAGCTTCTGCGTTTTGCCGATCTGCAGGTTCATCTCGGCCGTGTTCAGCCGCACGCCGCCCACGCGGCCGCCGATGCCGATGAGGCCCAGCGGGAACTCGCGCGCCCAGACGCGCTGGCAAAGATCGGTCGGGTGCGCGCCGTCCAGCGTGTATTCCGGCAGCATCGCTTCGGGATCCTCCGGATTCTTGGTGATGTCATAGTAATCCACATAGCCGTCGTGCTCGGTGGTGATGGAAAGCCAGCGGTTGACTTCGTGCGCAATCTCGAAGTCGGCCTCCAGCTCCTCCTCGGTGCGGACGTAGCGAGGCCCGGTGTTGAGGAAGTCTCTGGTATAGCCCTTCCACTGCGTGATGCCCACGGCGATGACCTTCAAGTTGTTCGCGTGGCAGGTACGGAAGACGGTGCGGAAGTTTTCGATGATCTCCTGAGCGGTCGGCTGTCTGATGCCCGGGTTCTCCTCCATCACGTCCTGACAGACCGGATGCACGATGTCGTTGACGCCGATCTTGACGATGACGTATTTGACGCCGGACTGCGAAAGCACGTCGCGCTCAAAGCGCTTCATCATGGATTCGCCGAAGAGGAAGGAGCCGAAGCCGAGGCCGTCGCGGCCCAAACTGTTGCCGATGATGCCCTTGCCGACCACGCCGACGTCGGTGGTGTCGGTCTGGTTGATCTGCTCGGCCAGATACTTCGGGAAGTCGTTGGAGACGGTGGAGTCGCCGATCACGACCACGGAGTAGGAATCGGGGCTGCTGTTATAGACGTCCACGCTGGAAAACAGCGGCACCACGTGGATGATGCTGTAGGACAGCGAGCGGTCCAGCCCGAGGCCGACCGATTCAAAGATGCGCAGGAACGTGTCGTCAATGGCGTTGGCAATGCCCATGGCCGCGTCGCGCGTCTTGTCGTCTTCGCCCACGGAAAGGTAGGTTTCGCCGCCGGAAAGGCCCATCGTCTTGATGTTGCCGAAGTTCTTGAGCCAGACGCTCAGGGCAATGTCCTGCATCGCCTTGACCGGGAACACGATCTCGTCGGAATAGATTTCGGCGCCCACGGGGATGGTGACCGACGGCGAGCCGTCAAAGGTCACGTACCGTACCGTCTGGGGATCGATCCGCGAGCCGCCGAGGCTTTTGGCCACGGTGACGGTGTCGAGGGTCAGCGGTTCGTCGCCGAAGTGGTTGGAAAGGCGCACGCGCAGCCGGTCGCCCGACGCAGTGGGCGTGATGACCGTTCTGGCGGTGATCTGCCCCACGAACGCGGTGATGTTGTCATACCCGCTCAGGGTGATGTTGGTGGAGCCGGTGCCCCAGGCCGTGATCCACTTGCCGTCCTGTTCGGCGGCGGCAGACGAAAACGCACAGACTGCCAGTGCCGCCACAACGAAGACAAGGGTGAAAACGACCCGCTTGAATGTGTTCTTCATAGGAAAACTTCCTTTCCGGATCCGGTGAGATCCATTACAATTCTATCGCACAAGCCGCCGTTCCGTCAATGGAAAAAAGCGGCAGAATAGACAAATCAGCTGCGGTCCTGTCTGCCGCCTTCCACGCGGCGCAGGTTGGGCTTTTTGGCTTGTTTATACTTGAGAATCACCATCACGACGTAGAGGATCAGCACCGCAAGGCCGGCAAGCTCCAGCAGGATGAACGCCGTGGAGGACATCACCCGCCGCAGGTTCGTCATGAACAGGCGGAACATGGAAAGCCGCACGTCGTTGGCCGCCACAAGGTTGATGGTCGTGATCTCCTGGTCGGCGTAGATCACCCTGGCCTGACAGATCACCTCGCCCTGCCGGATGGGCGCAGAGAGCTTTTCCGGCATGGTGTCGGCAATCGGCTCGATCAGCACCGAGCCGCTGGACGCCTTGGAGGGCACGAGGGCGCTGGTTTCCTTTTCGGGTACGAGGCGCAGCGTGTCGCCGTCGCGCGCGGCAAGGACGTTGACGATCTGCACCGTCTGGTTTTCGGTGGCAATCACGCGGTAGCGGATGTTGTTGTAGGTCCAGGCGATCAGCTGCTTCGCGTCGGTCAGGGCCGTGTTCTCGTTCATGCCGTCGCGGTCCACGTCGGCCATCTTGCCCTGCATCACGACGCAGATATAGGCGTAGCCGTCCTGCGAGGTGGTCACGGCGATGCATTCGCCCGCCTTGGCCGTGGAGGTCATCTTGCCGCCGACGACCGAGGCGTGGTAATAGTCGGAGATGGCGGCAATGCGCATCTTGTTGTCGGCGTTATAGGTGCGTTCGTTGTTGTGATTGGTTTCCGGCAGCGTAACGGAGGAGGCCGAAAACGCCTGGGCGAACACCGGCTGCTTGCTGCAGTAGCGGATCAGCGTTGCCACGTCTTTGGCCGTGGTATACTGGCCCTCCGTGTCGAAGCCCGTGACGGAGGCGACGACGGTGTCGGTCATGCCGATCTTCTGCGCCGTTTCGTTCATCAGCTGAAGAAACGCATCGAGCGAGCCGGAAACGGTATAGGCGATCACGCTGGCGGCGTCGTTGGCGCTGTAGACCATCAGCGCTTCGATCAGCTGGCGGCGGGTGTAGCTTTCGTCGGGCCGGAGATTGACCGTGCGCACGCCGTATTCATATTTGACCAGCGAGAGCGATTCCTCGGTGATCTCCACCTTTTCGTCGAGATTATCCCATTTTTCAATGGCGACGATGGCGGCAAGAAGCTTGACGAAGGCCGCGGGCGCGGTGCGCTCGGTCTCGTTCTTGTTGAACAGAACGGTGTCGTCGTCCAGACTGACCATGTAATGGATGCCGCTGGCAAGGCCTCTGGTGGCTTCCTCCGAGCCGTTATAGCCGGCAGAAGCAAAAAGGCAGCACGCCGCAAGCAGCAGCGACAGCACGCAGAGCACGGCAACCTGTTTTTTCATGTTCATCCATCCTTGATATTTTTTTACAAACGTTTGCATTCTGCGAAAAGATATGGTAAAATAGGAGGCGCAGACAAACACTTTTGCATGATTACAATGATTATAACAATTTTCAAGCAAAAAAGAAACCGTTTTGCGAAAAAATTTTTATATAGTTAATATTTTTATTGTATTGCCACAAAAAGGCAGGAAGGATGACGGAACATGATCTTTGTGACCGGCGACATGCACGGCCAGATTTCGCGCTTTGACGACCCGGCGCTGCGGAAGCTGAAGGAAAAGGACACCCTGCTCGTCTGCGGCGATTTCGGCTTTCTCTGGGACGGCAGCACGGCGGAGATGAACACGCTCAAGAAGCTTTCCAAAAAGAAATACAACATCTGCTTTGTGGACGGCACGCATGAAAACTTCGATATGCTGGCAAAGCTCAAAATCAAAAAATGGAACGGCGGCAAGGTGCACCAGATTGCGCCGAACATCTTTCACCTGCTGCGCGGCCAGGTTTTCACCATTGAGGATCAGACCGTGTTCACCTTCGGCGGCGGCGAAAGCCCCGACATTGAGATCCGCTTTGAGATGAACACCTGGTCCGACAAAGAGATTCCCACACGCGAAGAGCTGCTGGAAGGGGTGGAAAACCTGCAGAAGCTCGGCGGCAAGGTGGACATCATCGTGACCCACGAGCCCCCCGCCAGAATCAAGGACTTCCTGCTGCTCAACACCGGCCTTGACGCGCCGATCACGGCGATCAACACCTATCTCGAGGACGTGGGCAAGACCTGCAAATTCAGCCACTGGTACTTCGGGTCGCTCCATCTCGACAAGTTTATTTCCGCCACGCACGCCAGCGTGTTTCAGAATGTGCTGGACGCGAAGACTGGGAAGCCTGTTGGCAGATAGTCAGAAGCCAGAAGCCAGAAAACAGAAAGCAGAAAGCAGAAAACAGAAGACAGCGCCCTGACCGCTTGGTCGGGGCGCTGATTGTTTTTCGGGTCGTTACCGTTTCAACCGATAGTCCTGTCCGTTTGAGGGTTGCCCCTGCGCCTGTCTGCGCTGCCGGAGCTGCTGCTGACGGCGGCGGCGCAAAAGCTCCTGTCTGCGGCGCTCTTCCTCGCGCTTTTTCAAAACGAAGCGGGCAATCAAAAGGAGCAGCACGACGGAGAGGATGACGAGCAGGTTATAGAGCCAATAGGGCTTTTTCACAACCTCGTGGCTCGCAATGAGATTCGCCGCAAGGCAAAAGCCGTCCACGCTGTAGGTCACCGTGCCGAGCACCTGATTCTGCTTGATCGGCGCCTTCAGCTCCGCGGGCAGGTCGATCTCCACGGGCACGTTTTCCGCCGTCAGCGCGTTGGGCGCCACGCAGCGGATCTCCGCCGGAACGATCACGTCCAGCAGCGCCGTGTCCTTCGTGGCCTTTTTGACCTCCGTCTGTCTGAGCACGGCGTTCGCTTCGGCAAAGGTCTGCAGCTCATAATTGAGGTTGACGTAATCCAGCAGCGCCTTGGAGTCGGTGAAGCGCTCGTTGAGGCCGTTTTGCTTCACTGTGCCGCCGAGCACCACGCTGATGAGACTGAGCCCGCGTTCGTCGCAGGACGCGACCATGCACTGCCCCGCCTCAGGCGTGTAGCCGGTCTTTATACCGGTGCAGCCGGCCACGTAATAGGACGTCGCCTCGGCATTCATCAGCTGGTTCGTGTTCTGGAAGGTGCGGTCGGCGCTGCGGTAGACGTCCGTCGCGGGCAGCGTGACGCGCTTCATCTGCACGATTTCGTTAAACGCGTCGTGCTTTTGGCATTCCGCGGCGATCAGATAGAGATCGTAGGCGGTGCAGTAGTGATTGTCGTCATGGATGCCGTTGGGGTTCACGAAGTGCAGCTTTTCGCAGCCGAGCTCCTTCGCGCGCCTGTTGCAAAGCTTCGCAAAGCCCGCCACGCTGCCGCCCACGTGCTCGGCCAGCACGAACGCGGCGTCGTTGGCGCTGGGAATCAGCAGCGCCTGCAGCAGCACGCGCACCGACAGCCGTTCTCCGGGCTGCAGGTTGGCGCGCACATAGCCGTCCGGCACGAGGCCGACCGCCCTGCGCGACACGACGGCAACGTCGTCAAGATCGCAGTTTTCCAGCACGAGCAGCGCCGTGAGCAGCTTCGTCGTGCTGGCGGGATACATTTTTTTGCGGGCGTGCTTTTCATAGAACACCTTGCCGCTGACCGGGTCGGCAACAAAGGCCGCCTTGCAGCCGATGACGGGCAGATCGTCGGGCGTCTCCTGCGCGTCGCGGTCATATTCCACAACGACCTTCGGTTCGGTCAAAACCGTGCCGGCGGCAGGCAGGCCGTCTTTGAACGACGACACCGCGGCGGAGGTTTCGGCAAGCACGCCGGCGTCCGAAGCAAAGGCGGAAAGCGGCGTCAGCAGGCAGCAAAGCGTCAAAAGAACAATCAGGATCCTGGTTTTCATGCGCAAATCTCCCAACAGAATCAAGAATGCAGAACGAAGCCGGCGGATACCGGCAGTATTGCAAAAGGCACTTGCAGATGCAAGTGCCTTTTGCATGGTCGGAGTGACGGGACTTGAACCCATGGCCTCTTGGTCCCGAACCAAGCGCGATACCAAACTTCGCCACACCCCGATGCAACGAAAGTTATTATAGCCGACCGGATGTAAAAAATCAAGTCTTTTTTGTAAATATTTTCGATTCGCGCGGAAAAACGGAAAAATGACAGAAAATTGTCATGCATTCTTCACAATTGGCGGCTATAATAGGCGCAATCGTTGATGACGGAGGAAAACGCCACATGAAAAGAATCCGAAACACAGTGCTGTGCTGCGCGCTGGCGCTGTGCATGACACTGAACGCCGGGGCCGCCGGCGTGCTTGCCGCAAACGAATCCACTCAGCCTTCCACGGCGGCGCAGTCGACCGAAAGCCACAGACACAGCTTCGGCATCTGGGACGTGGAACGCGCGGCGACCAACAAGAAGAACGGGCTGCTGGTGCGCGTCTGCAGCGGCTGCGGCCTCAAGCAGACCAAGGTCATTGCCCGCATCAGCTCCGCAAAGGTGCAACAGGTCGACAAGACCTACACCGGCAAGGCGATCAAAAACAAGATCGTGGTCAAAAACAAGGACGGCCGCGTGCTCAGGGAGAACCGCGATTATACCGTGGCCTACCGGCACAACAAGAACGTGGGCGTCGCCGATATGATCATCACCGGCATCGGCAAATACGACTGCACGTTCAAGCGCTCGTTCCGCATTCTGCCGCAGGGCACGGAGTTCACGAAGGTGCTGCCCTCGTCAAAGCTTTGCCAGCTCGCATGGACGGCTGTCAGGCAGCAGACGACCGGCTACGTGCTGCAGTACAGCACCGACAAGCGCTTTCAGGATAAGGCCGGGACCTACACCCAGAAGCTCGCGAACCCCGCGACTGCAGCGCTGACGGTCAAGGACCTCAAGCCGAAAACGACCTATTACGTCCGCATCCGCACCTACACGGAGACCGGCGGACGCACGTTCCAGTCCCCGTGGTGCAAGACGCAGAAGTTCACAACGCTGAGCCTCACGCCCTGGCGGATCGAGGGCCAGCTGCCCAAGACGGCGCGCGTGGACGCCTCGTATTTTGACGACGTGGTGTTCGTGGGCGATTCCATCAGCACGGGCCTCAGCTATTACGAAGCCGCCAACAACGTGCTCGGCCGGGCGCAGTTCCTCACCTCGGTCAGTCTGAGCGCCACCAACGCGCTCTGGCCGATCAGCGACCGCTCGGTGCACCCGCGCTATAACGGCCAGAAGATGAAGGTGGAGGACGCCATTCCCCTCACCGGCTGTAAGAAGGTCTACATCATGCTCGGCATGAACGATATCGTTTCGCTCGGCGTGGACCGCTCGGTGGCGAATTTCACCACGCTTTGCAACAAGATTCTGGCGAACGCGCCCGACGTGCAGCTTTATGTGGAATCGGTGACGCCGCGCACCAATCAGGGCGCAAAGAGCGACAACGGCGTGCTCAACAACAAGAACATCAACCTCTATAACCGCAAGCTGGCCGCCCTTTGTCAGCAGCGGGGCTGGTACTTCGTCAACGTGGCGGAGGTCATGTTTGACAGCACCGGCTATCTCAACCGCAGCTACTGCAGCGACCCGAACGGCATGGGCATGCATTTTGCCAACGCCGGGTGCAAGGTCTGGGTCGAATATCTCTATACGCACACCGCATAAACGCAGCAAAACCCGGGAACGCGCCGCGTCCCCTTCTTTTTTCCAAATAAAAAATGTTGCCGTTTTGTCGGAAAATGACGAAGAATGTCTTGTTTTTTTGCGCCGCTGCCTATATAATGAAAAAGTAACTCTCCGCCTTGGGCCGGAACGAAAGGAACGATGAAAATGAGAAACCGCCGCAACCGTCTGACTGCGCTTTTGCTGTCGCTGGTGCTGGCGCTGCTCGCCGCAACGTGCGCGTTTGCCGTTGCCGACGAACCACAGCCCACAAGACCGGACACCCCCTGGGGCGTCGCTGATCCGAGCGAGCCCGAAGCACAGGAGCCTGTGACGCAGGAGCCTGCAACACAGGAGCCGGTCACCGAAGAACCGACGACGCAGCCGCCCGTTACAGAGCCGCCCACGCAGCACACGCACGCGTTCGGCGCGTGGAAGACCGTGCGCCGCGCCACGGCCAAGCAGAACGGCCGTCAGCAGCGCGTCTGCAGCTGCGGCGAAAAGCAGACGCGGAAAATCCTCCGCGTTGCGCAGATCAAGCTGACCTATGAGAGCCGCGTTTACAACGGCAAGGCCCTCACCGTCCCGGTCCGCGTGAAGAACGCCGTCGGCAAGGCGCTCAAAAAAGGCAGAGACTACACGGTCAGATTTCAAAACAACAAAAACGTGGGCAAGGCTCTGGTCCTGCTCACCGGCAAGGGCAACTACAAGTTTACGGCAAAGCGTTCCTTCTCCATCCTGCCGCGGGCAACGGCGATCAAAAAGATCCTGCCGGGCGCCACGAACGCCAGCGTGCGCTGGAAGACCGTTGCGGCTCAGTGCGGCGGCTATCAGCTGCAGATTGCCGCGGACAGCGGATTTCAAAACCCGGTTGTCCAGCGGAAGGTGCAGGGCGCCAAAAACGCTTCTGCCGCCGTGAACGGGCTCAGCCCAAAAACCGTCTATTACGCCCGCGTCCGTTCGGTGCTGACGGTCAAGAAGGTCAACTACTATTCCGCCTGGTCCAAAGCGGTGCGCTTCCAGACCGCCGCGGTTTCCGGCCACGCGATCGACGGCCAGGTGCCGCAATCGAAACGCGTCTCCCCTGCCTGGTTTGACGACGCCGTCTTCGTGGGCGATTCCGTCAGCCTCGGGCTCAGCTACTACGAGGCGGCCGCCGACGTGCTGGGTAAGGCGCAGTTCCTGACGGCCGGCTCGCTCGGCTCCGGCAACGCGCTGCAGCCGGTGAGCGAAAAATCGGTCCACCCGCGCTATAACGGACAGAAGATGAAGGTGGAAAAAGCCGTTGCCGCCTGCGGCGCGAACAAGGTCTACATCATGCTCGGCATGAACGACATCGGCGCCTACGGCGTTGACAAATCCGTCCAGAACTTCCGCACGCTTTGCAAAAAGATCCTGACCGAATCGCCGTTCGTCACGATCTATGTGGAATCGGTGACCCCGCGCGTGAACCAGGGCGCAAAGAGCGACAACGTGAAGCTCAACAACAAAAACATCACGGCCTACAACCGGAAGCTGGCCGCCGTCTGCCTCGAGGAAGGCTGGTATTTCGTCAACGTGGCGGAGACCATGTTCGACGGCACGGACCACCTCAAGCGCGCCTACTGCAGCGACCCCGACGGCATGGGCATGCACTTTTCCTATGAAGGCTGCAAAGCCTGGGTCGACTATCTTTACACGCATACTGCTTAACGGAGGAATCATCCCATGAAAAAACGCATCATTGCCCTTGCCCTGACGGCCGTTCTTGCGCTGGCGCTTGCCGCCTGCGGCCGGACCGAAACGCCCGACGATACAACCGTCCCCGCGCCGATCGAGAGCACCGAAGCGCCGACGACGACTGCCCCGACGACGACTGCCCCGACGACGACTGCCCCGACGACAACCGCTGCGCCGACCACCACGACCAAGCCGACGACGACCGCCGCCCCGACGACCACGACCAAACCGACGACGACCGCCGCCCCGACGACCACGACCAAACCGACGACGACCGCCGCCCCGACCACCACAACGAAAGCGCCCGAAAAGGTTGACCTTTCCGCGCTGAGCAAGAAGATCATCTCCAGCGCGGGCGTGGAGGGCGCTATGCCGCTGCCGAAGGAACGGCTGACCGATCTCTACGGGATTGCGCAAAGCGACGTCGCCTCGGCGGGCTGCTTCATCACGATGAACGGGTCGTTCCCCGAAGAGGCGGTCATGGTTGAAGCGAAGGACAGCGCCGCCAAAGGACGCATCGTTTCCGCGCTCAACACGCGCCTCGCCGACGTGCTGGTGCAGGCCGAAAACTACGACGCCGAAAACTACGCGCTGGCCAAGCAGTGCAAGGTCATCACGAAAGGCAACTACGTTGCGCTGTTCGTTTCGCCCAAGCACGCCGCCATGGAATCCGCGTTCCTTGCCGCCGTAAAATAAACGATTCCGAATCTTTTCCCGGCGGGGGTGCGGCAAACGCGCCCCCGGCCTAAGGAGTGAACCCGTTTGGTCTTTTCTTCCCTGCCGTTTCTGTTTTTCTTTTTGCCGGCCGTTCTGATCGTCTACTATGCGGTGCCGCAAAAAGCAAAGAACGCGGTGCTGCTCGCATTCAGCCTGCTGTTCTACGGCTACGGCGAGCCGGTCTACATTCTGCTGATGGTCGGCTCCATTCTGCTGAACTACGCGGCCGGCCGCCTGCTCGGGCGGTTTGACGGCGACGCAAAGAAGCGCAAAGCCGTGCTGATCGCCTGCATCGTCGCCAATCTGCTGCTGCTCGGCTTTTTCAAATATGCGTCTTTGTTCGTTTCCACCGTCAAAGTGCTGCCGGTGTTTTCGTTTTTGCCCGACCCGCAGATCGCGCTGCCGATCGGCATCTCGTTCTACACGTTCCAGAGCATGTCCTATGTGATCGACGCCTACCGCCGCAACTGCGCACCGCAAAAGAACCTGATTACCTTCGGCACCTACGTCGCGCTGTTTCCCCAGCTGATTGCCGGTCCCATCGTGCGCTACGTGGACGTGGAGCAGCAGCTTCAGACGCGCACGCATACCGCCGAAAAGTTCACGAACGGCACGCGGCTGTTTCTGTTCGGGCTTTGCAAGAAGGTGCTGCTCGCCAACGCGCTCGGCGCGCTGTGGGACAATCTGAAGGCCGCGCCCGGCACCAACACCACGCTGGCCGCCTGGGTCGGCATTCTGGCGTTCACGTTCCAGATTTTCTTTGACTTCTCCGGCTATTCCGACATGGCCGTGGGCCTTGGCAAGCTGTTCGGCTTTGAGTTCGTGCGCAACTTCAACTATCCCTACACGGCGGATTCCGTTACCGACTTCTGGCGCAGATGGCATATCTCGCTGGGCACCTGGTTCCGCGAATACGTCTATATTCCGCTGGGCGGCAACCGCCGCGGCAAAGCACGCCAGTGCCTCAACATCTTCATCGTTTGGGGCCTGACCGGCATCTGGCACGGCGCAAGCTGGAACTTCCTGCTGTGGGGCCTTTATTTCGGCGTGCTGCTGACGATTGAAAAATTCGGACTGCTCCGGCTTTTGCAAAAGGGCCCGCGCGCGGCTGCCCGGCTGTATACCATGCTGGTCGTCGTGCTCGGCTGGGTGCTGTTCGATTTCACCCGCCTTGCCGACATGGGCGCCTATTTCGGCGACCTGTTCTCGTGGCGCAACGGCCTTGTCAGCGCCGACGCGTTTGCCACGCTGATGACGCACCTGCCGCTGTTCGCGCTGGCGGTCGTCTTCTCTCTGCCCACGGCCCGCAGAGCCTTTGAGGCATGGAAGGACAAGCGCTTCTGGCGCGTGCTGGAGCCGGTGCTCGGCGTGCTTGCGCTGGTGCTCTGCATCGCGTGCCTCGTCAGCTCCACCTACAACCCGTTCTTGTATTTCAGATTCTGAAGGAGGCGCCCGTATGAAAAAAAGACTGCTTACCCGGGCGCTGCCCGCCTGTTTTCTCCTGATCGTTCTGACGCTGACCGTACTGTTCTTCGCTCTGCCGAAGCAGGACTTTGCCGAAAACGAAAAGCGCCTGCTGAGCAAAAAGCCGGCCTTTTCGTTCGCCGCGCTGCTGGACGGCACGCTGACCGAGCAGTGGCAGACCTATCTTGCGGACCATTTTCCGCTGCGTGAAGCCTTTGTGGGCCTGCACGCCTATTACGAGCAGGCCATGGGCCAGAACGGTGACAGCGGCGTATACCGCGGCAAGGACGGCTACCTGTTCGCAAAGCAGGGCAAAATCAACCTGAAAAAGGCCGAAACCAACGTGGAGGCGATCCGCGCCTTTGCGCAGCGCAACGGGCTGAACACCACGTGGATGATCGTCCCCTGCGCCGGCTATACGCTGGAAAAGAAGCTCCCGCCGTTCCACGCGAAATACCGCGACGGCGAGATCATTGACAACGTCCGCGCGCAGACAAAGGGCGACAGCTTCATCGACTGCCGCGACGTCTTTCTGCAAAGCGGGGGCATCCAGCTCTATTACAAGACCGACCACCACCTGACGAGCGCGGCCTCGCGCGCGCTGTATGAGGCCTACTGCGTGGCGCAGAAGCTGGAAAAGCACGACTTTTTGCCGCTGCAGACGAGCGAAGGCTTCTACGGCACGGCCTATTCCAAGAGCGGCCTTTGGGGCACAAAGCCCGACACGCTGGAGCTGTTTGAGGAGCCCGGCGGCGACTACACTGTGACCATCACCGAGGGCAGCGACAAAAAGAAGCACGGCTCGCTCTATTTCACTGAACATCTTGAAAATAAGGATCAGTATCCCGTTTTTCTGGACGGCAACCACGCGCTGGTCAAAATTCACAACAACAACATTGAAAACGGAAAGAAGCTGCTGATCGTCAAGGATTCGTTCGCCCACTGCTTTACCTGTTTCCTTGCCGCGAACTACGAAACGATCTATCTCGTCGACCTGCGCTATCACCGCACGCCGATCGGCGACCTTTTGAAAAAAGAAAAGATCGGCGACCTGCTGGTGCTTTACGGCGCCGAAAACCTTGCCTCTTCCACCGACATTGCATGGCTGTCCATGCTGTAAAAAGGAGACCGCTATGGATTACCTTGCTTTGAACTTCGGCGCCGTCGGCGACGGAACGACCGACGACACCGCAGCGCTGCAGCGTGCGCTGGACGTCTGCGCGGAAAACGGCGGCGGCCGCGTCGTGCTGCCCGGCGGGCGCACCTATCTCAGCCGGTCGCTGTTCTTGCGGCCGGACACGGAGCTGCATCTGCAGCGCGGCGCCGTTCTCAAGGCGACGGGCGACCTCGACGGCTACTTTCGCCCGAACGAGCGGATCAACGACCCCAAAACGGCGCTGATCGGCAACCCCGTGACCGGAAAGCCCAGCTTTGTGTTTCTCTATGGCTTTGAAGCGCACGGCTGCGCGATCACCGGCGACGGCACGATCGACCTCAACGGCAGCGCCTTTTTGCGCCGCAAGGACCGCTATTACGTCACCGGCGACTTCTATCCCCGCCCGACGGGCATCTATGTGGAAAAGAGCGACCACGTCACCTTCCGCGATTTCACGGTGAAAAACGCGCCGTTCTGGACGCTGCACCCCGCCGGCTGCTGCGACGTACTGATCGACCGCATCCGCATTCTCAACGAGCTGGACGCGGCCAACTCCGACGGCATCGACCCCGACCACTGCCGGAACGTGCGCATCCTCGGCTGTCATATCGAATGCGCCGACGACTGCATCTGCCTCAAAACGACCAAAGGCAACGCGGAATACGGCCCGTGCGAGAATATCGTCATTCAGGGCTGCACGCTGATTTCCACCTCGGCCGCAATCAAGATCGGCACCGAGGGCGTCGACGATTTCCGCAACATTCTGGTGTCCGACTGCGTCATCAGCCGCTCCAACCGCGGGCTTTCGATTCAGATCCGCGACGGCGGCAGCGTGGAAAACGTGAGCTATCAGAATATCATCATCGAAACACGGCGCTTTTGCCCCGACTGGTGGGGCACGGCGGAGCCGATCGTGCTCACGGCGTTTGACCGCGACGCGGACACACGCTGCGGCAAGATCAGGAACGTCCGTTTCTTCAACGTGACGGCAACCGGCGAAAACGGCGTTCTGATCCACGGCAGCGAGCAAAACGAGATCGAGGACGTGCAGCTGCTGCACTGCAGAATCCACCTGACCAAAACGAGCAAATGGCCCTGCGGGCTTTACGATCTGCGGCCCTGTCTGGCGCACGGCGTGGAGGCCATGCCGAACGCCGGCTGCCTGATCCGCCGCGCGAAAAACGTTGCGCTGTCGGACGTGGTGTTCAGCTGGGGCAGCGTCTGCGACGACTACCGCCACGCGGTGGACGCGGCGCATACGCAGGGGCTGGTTCTGACAAAGGTCACCGGCACCGGCGCGCACGACGCGGACGAAGCGTTTTTGATCCGCTGAACCGACATACGTAAAAAAGACCGCTCAGGGAGCTCCCCGAGCGGCTTTTTTAATGCACAGGCGTTCTGTCTTTCATGTCAAGCCGGAGCTTATCGGCAATCATGGCGATGAATTCGGAGTTGGTCGGCTTCCCGCGCGAATTCTGGATCGTATAGCCGAAATAGGACGAGAGCACGTCGACGTCGCCGCGGTCCCACGCAACCTCGATGGCGTGGCGGATGGCGCGCTCCACGCGGGAGGCCGTGGTTTTGTTGGTCTTAGCCACTGTGGGATACAGCACCTTGGTGACGGCATGCATCAGCTCCGGGTCCTTCACGGTCAGCTTGATCGATTCGCGCAGGTATTCATAGCCCTTGATGTGCGCCGGCACGCCGATTTCCCGCATGACGCCGGAGATGCTGACCTCCAGCCAATGATCCTTGTTTTCGCTTTCGGCGGCGGGCTGGGTCTGTCTGAGACTCAACTGCTCAATCCGCCTGGCCGCAACGGCAGGGTCGACCGGCCGCAGAAAATAGTAATCCGCGCCCGCATCAAGCAGCTGTGCTTCAAACGAGGGATGGTCGATGGGACAGACGACAAGAACCACAAGGCGGTGCGTCCTGCGGTAGTCGCGCAGCGCTTCCAGAACGGCGATCGCGTCCAGCCGCGTCAGAAACGCATCCATCAGCAAGACGTCTGGCCGCCTGGCCTTCACTTCCTCCAACAGCGTCTGCCCGTCCTTTTTGACCGCCGTGACCGAAAAGCCCTTTTGCTGCAGCAGCTGGCCGCAGCGCACCGTATAATCCTGCGCGTCCCCTGTTACCATAACCTGAATGCTCTTTGACATGCTCTTCATTCCTTTACTCAATGAACTGTGTGAGGTTTTCTCACTCCCGTATCATGGCATAATCGATCGAGAATTGCAAGTAGTATTCTGTCGAATTCTGTCGGCGCAGGAAAAAAGTTTTGCGTTTCAATGAAAAATCAGAGATTTGCCGCAGATTTTAAGGGGAAACGGCGGTTTCAGGAGGCCGGCCGAAGCGCCTCCTCCTGTGAGAGCAGAACGCTTTGCTCCAGCATGGTGTGAGCAAATATCGCATAACCGCGTTTCGGATCGTTGACAAAAACGTGGGTCACGGCGCCGACGAGGGCCCCGTTCTGCAAAACGGGACTGCCGCTCATGCCCTGCACGATGCCGCCGGTCAGCGCAAGCAAGCGCGCGTCGGTCACGCGCAAAACAAGGTTGCGGCCGCTGTCGTCCTTCTGCGTCACCTTTTCGATGACGGCGGAAAAGCGCTGCGGCCCGCTGCCGTCCACGGTGGAAACGATCTCGCACGGGCCCGCGGCAACCTCGCGCGGCAAAGCGACCTGCACGGCCGGGGCCGAGTCGTCATAGGCGTCAAGGCGGCCGTAAACCCCGTCGGCGCCGTTTCGGATCAGCGAACCGATCCGCTCGCCGCGGAACACGCCCTGCAGCTCCCCTGCCCGGCCGGGCGCGCCTTTGCTGCAGCCGTTGACCGCGGCCGCCACGATATCGCCCTCCAGCAGCGGCAGCACCTCGCCCGTATCCGCGTCGCAGACGGCGTGGCCGAGGCCCGCCCAGACCCCGCTTTGCGGCAAAAAGAACGTCATGGTGCCGATCCCGGCGGCGCTGTCGCGCACCCAGAGGCCGGCCATATAGCGCCCGTAGGTCTCGCTGAACGCGGGCCGCAGCATCATCTGCAGCCCGGCTTCGCCGCGGCGGACGCTCAGGCGCACCGCCTGTTCGCCCGCGTCGGCAAGCAGCGCCGAAAACTGGTTATGGTCGCGGATCGGCGTACCGTCCAGCGTCAGGATAACGTCGCCTTTCTGCAGTCCCGCATCCTTTGCGGGACACACGGTGCCCGCGGCGGTCTGCACGTTTTCCATGGAAACGACGATGACGCCCGAGGTATAGAGCCGCAGGCCGAACAGGCTGCCGCCCGGGACGACGCTGATCCGTTCGCTGACCGTCAGCTTCGTACGTTTGACCGGCAGCACGCGGAACAGGCT
>JAEEUW010000033.1 GCA_016290665.1 Clostridiaceae bacterium
GCACAGGGTATCCCTCAGGATTACCCTGTGCCGTTCAGATTGTTCGGACAAAAAACATCAGGCAAAAAACTGCTTTGCACCGCAGCGGATGTGATTTTTGCGAAAGATAAGGCGCAGGGGGCGGATCATCCTGGCGGATATCCGTCCCCTGCAACGCAGTATTTCACAAATAAGCGCGCCGCTGCGGCTATATGATCCCTTATTTGCGCCGCCCTTAGGGCGCTGCTTCTCTTTGCGTTGTGTGTTACGCGGTCGTTGCGGGATCAGTCGTGGTGGTGCCGCTGCTCAGGTTTTCAAGCAGGGGCTTGAGCATTTCGATCAGCTTTTTCGCGGTTTCCATGAAGGTGTTGAGCAGAGCCTGGAAATCCACACCGCCGAGCATTTCACTCAGAGAACCGAGGATGCTGTTGAAATCAAAGTTTTCCATTGATATTGCCTCCTTCTTTTTTTGATTACCGAAAGTGTAGCACGCATTTATGTAACAGATGTGTGAATAGTGTGAACAAAGTGTTAAATTTAGGAATAAATATCCTGCAGCGCGCTGATGAAGAACCGCTCGTCGGCGCCGCGCCGCAGCGTGACGCGCATCTGCTTTGCGGGCTCCGGGGCAATCAGCTCGCCCTTTTCGTTGCGGCTGTAATCCTCGCCCGAAAGGTAGCCGACGGTCAGCACCACGCGGTCGCCGCTGATTTCAACGTCGTCGATCTGCGGGGTGTAAATCGGGTTGACGCCGGTGATGGGGATGATGTAGCAGCCCTTCTTTTCGGAATAGCCGAAGGAGACGCCGCCCCCGTCCACCGTGGCGTGGCGGATGGAAACGTCGGCGCCGAACAGGGCGCGGCAGCTCTCTTCCACCTCGGTCTTCGGCAGCAGCATCTGACCCTCCACAAAGTCGTAGCGGTCGGGGTCGGGGTTCTGCAGCAGAATGTTCCAGATCGCAATGGAAAGCAGCTCGTCGGGGTTAGCCAGCGTCACGTCGTCAAACGCGCTCGGGTCGTTCATCACCAGGGGACGCAGCATGGTGCGGTACTGCTCCAGCTGCTGCCCGCGCAGCGACAGATGCTGCGCTCTGCCGGCGAAGAAGCGCACGGCGGAAAAAACGCCGATGGCCACGAACACGAGAATCAGCGCGCCGACGATGAAGTTCAGCGCTTTGCGCCGTCCGGTCTGTTCCATGGCTTGTTCCTCAGCGGATCTGTCCGCTGCCGCGGACGATGTATTTTTCGCTCGTCAGCTGCTCCAGTCCCAGCGGGCCGCGGGCGTGCAGCTTCTGGGTGGAGATGCCGATCTCCGCGCCGAAGCCGAAGCAGCCGCCGTCGGTGAAGCGGGTGGAGGCGTTGACGTAGACCGCCGCGGCGTCCACCTGCGCGGTGAACTGCTGCGATGCGGGCAGCGAATTCGTCACGATGCATTCGCTGTGGCCGGTGGTGTAGCGCCGGATGTGGGCGATCGCCTC
This sequence comes from Clostridiaceae bacterium, assembly GCA_016290665.1. GTDB lineage: Bacteria > Bacillota > Clostridia > Oscillospirales > Acutalibacteraceae > UBA6857. The sequence continues at coordinate 1,457 of JAEEUW010000033.1, forward strand.
GTCGATGGAGTCCACCACGCGGATGCTGATCTCATAGCCGAGATACTCTTTGCCGTAGTCCTCTTCCGTGGCGGGCACGGCGGAGGGCAGCAGCGCGCAGACGGTTTCGTCGCCGTGAATCAGCACGCCTGCGCCCTCGAGGCTCTGAGCGATCATCGGAATCGCTTTTTCCGCCACGGCGCGGTGGATGACCAGGCTTTCGCAGGCGTTGCAGACCGAGGGGCGCGAAACCTTCGCGTTATAGATGATCCGCTGCGCCATATCGAGGTCGGCGTCCCTGTCCACGTAGACGTGGCAGTTGCCGGTGCCCGTTTCAATCAGCGGCACCTGCGCGTGCTCCACGCAGGCGCGGATGAGGCCCGCGCCGCCGCGGGGGATCAGCACGTCCACGTAGTCGGTCAGCGTCATCAGGGCGTTGGCCGAATCGCGCGAGGTGTCCTCCACCAGCTGCACGCAGTCGCGCGGCAGACCGACCGACGCAATGGCCTTGCGCATGGTTTCGGCAATGGCGCGGTTGGAGCGCAGCGCTTCCTTGCCGCCGCGCAGAATGACGCAGTTGCCCGATTTGAGGCAAAGCGTTGCGGCCTCCGCGGTCACGTTGGGCCGCGCCTCATAGATCACGGCCACCACGCCGAGCGGCACGCTGACCTTTTCGATAATCAGGCCGTTGGGGCGGGTTGTGCCGCCGCGGAGCTTGCCGATCGGGTCCGCCAGCGCCATGACGTCGGCCGCGGCGTCGGAAAGCCCCTGCACGCGCACGTCGTTGAGCGCGAGCCGGTCCAGCATCGCCTTGGACATGCCGTTGGCTTTTGCAGCCTCCAGGTCTTTTTGGTTTTCTTCCAGAATATAGGCTTTGTGTTTGCAAAACGCTGCCGCGATCGCAGACAGGGCCGCGTCCTTCTGGGTGGTGCTCGCCGTCATCAGAATGCGGCTCGCTTCCTTTGCGTTTTTGCCGAGTTGTTCCAGCATGGGTTTTTCCTCACTTTCCCGAAAACATGGTACCGATCCGGTGACCTTCCATCACGCGGTAAAGATCCTGCGGCTCGCTGCCGTTCATCACAACCACGGGAATGCCCGCGGCCGCGGCCGTTTTGGCGGCGTGGACCTTGGTCAGCATGCCGCCCGTGCCGCGCGCCGTGCCCGCGCCGCCGCAGAGCGCTTCGATCTCCGGGGTGATTTGCTCCACCAGCGGGATCAGCCGGGCGTCGGGGTTTTCGTGCGGGTTCGCGTCGAACAGGCCGTCGGTATCGGTCAGTATCACAAGCAGATCCGCCCCCGTCAGCACCGCCACGATGGCGGACAGACTGTCGTTGTCGCCGTAGACGATCTCTTCCGTGGCGACGGAGTCGTTTTCGTTGACGACGGGGATCGCGCCGTATTCAAACAGCTTTTGAAAGGCGTTGCAGAGATTGTCACGCCGGTCGGCGTTTTCAAAGTCGCCCTTGGTCACGAGCAGCTGGCCGACCTTCTGGCCGTATTCCGAAAAGAACTTGTCATACATGAACATCAGCTCGCTCTGACCCACGCAGGCGGCCGCCTGCCGGCCGGGAATGTCCTGGGGTTTTTCGGGCAGCCCCAGCTTGCCCACGCCCACGCCGATGGCGCCCGAGGTGACCAGCACCACGTCGAGCCCGGCGTTGTGCAGGTCGCTCAGCACGGCGCAGAGCTTTTGCATGCGGCGAATGTTGGTTTTGCCCGTTTCGTGGGTCAGGGTGGAGGTGCCCACCTTGATCACCACGCGTTTGTAATTCGTTGTCATCGGCTTTCATCTCCTTTGAGAATGGCTCCGTAAAAGGCTTCGGACTGTACGGCGCCCACTGCGGTGAGCGAAAAGGCGTCGGGGTCCAGATAGCGCGCGGCGGCGTCTTTGGCCTGCTGCAGCGTCACGCTGCGCACGCCCTGCAGCAGCGCTTCGTCTTCTGTGATCTCGCCGCGCAGCAGCAGATCGACGCCGAACGCCGCCAGCGCTGCGTGGGGCTGTTCGCGGTTCATCAGCAGACCGCTCGTCAGCTTCGCCTTGGCAATGTCCAGCTCCTCCTGCGTGATGCTGTCCGGCAAATCACGGATGATGCTGCAGGTCTCCGCCAGCGCGGTCCTCTGGTTCTCGCCCGAAAGCGAGAGCGACACGGCCAGATAGCCGCCGCTGACGAAGCGGCCCGCCCAGGCGTCGATCTGATAAACGAGGCCGAGCTGTTCGCGGATGCGCTGGTTCAGGCGCGACGACGCGCCCGTGCCCAGCAGGAACAACACCGTTTGCAGCGCGAACCGGTCGGGGTGCCACAGGGCGGTGCCCGGCGCCGTCAGCATCAGATGGGTCTGCTCGAACTGCGCCTGTTTGCGGTAGATGCCCTGCCGGCAGGAAAGCGGGGGAAACGCGGCGGCGTCTCCCGCGGGCAAACCGGCGCAGAAGCGTTCGATCAGCCCGAGAACGGCGGCTTCGTCAAACGCGCCGCCCACGCCGATCACCATGCGCCTTGCGGTGTAGCAGCGGGCGAGCTGAAGCAGGAACTTTGCGCGGTCCGTCCGGCGCACGCTCTCTCTCGTGCCGAGAATCTGCAGGGCGTAGGGCGTGCCGTTGAACAGCGACGATTCCGCCAGCTCATAGCAAAGGTCGGCGGGGTCGTCTTCGCACATGCCGATCTCCTCAAGAATGACGCCCTTTTCGGTTTCAATGTCGTTCTCGTCCAGCCGCGGGTGCAGCACCATGTCGAGCAGAATCTCCGCCGCGGCCGTGATGTTTTCGCCCGGCGCGCGTGTATAGAAATGGGTGAACTCCTTGCTCGTATAGGCGTTGAGCGAAGCGCCGAGCCGGTCGGTCTGCTTTGCAATCTCCAGCGCGGTGCGCGCCGTGCTGCCCTTGAACACGATATGCTCGATGAAATGGGAAACGCCGTTGTTTTCGGCGGTTTCAAACACGCTGCCGCTTGCGACCCAGAGGCCGAAGCAGGCGCTTTTCAGGTGCGGCTGCGGCAGCAGCAGCACACGCAGACCGTTCTTCAGCGTGACAATGCGCATGGGCGTCTCCTTTCCGAAAGCAGGTTAATACTAATATATTATAGCGAATCCCGCGAAAAATACAAGTCTTTCTTTTTTCCGATCTGTGAAGGAATTCTTAAGATTTGCAAGAAGGGATTGACAAGGCAGTCTACAAGGTGTAGAATAAAGCCGTAGTCTACAAGATGTAAACCGAAGGAGGACGCACGATGAAAACGATTGGACTGGGCGAAGCGGAACGCCGCTTCGCGGAACTGATCTGGCAAAGCGCGCCGCTTTCGTCCGCGGCGCTGGTCGGGCTGGCCGAAGAAGCGCTCGGCTGGAAGAAGAGCACCACCTACACGGTGCTCAAGCGCCTGTGTGAAAAGGGCTTATTTGAGAATGCGGGCGGCACGGTGCAGGTGCTGCAGACGCGCGAGGCCTTTGCCGCCGCGCAGAGCGAACAGTTTGTGGAAGATACGTTTTCGGGTTCGCTGCCGGCGTTTCTCGCCGCGTTTTCGGCGCGCAAAAAGCTGACGCGCCGCGAGGTGGAGGCGCTGCAGAAGCTGATCGACGAATATGAGGAGGATATGCCATGAACGACCTTGCGTTAACCGTGCTCAACAGCGCGATCCAGGCGGGCTATCTGGTGCTCGCGCTGCTCCTGGTGCGGCTGATTTTCAAAAAAGCGCCGCGCAAGCTGCTGTGCGGCTTGTGGGCGCTGGTGGGGCTGCGGCTGGCCGTGCCGGTGTCGCTTTCATCGGTGTTCTCGCTCCTGCCCGCGCGCACGCCCGTGGCAGCGTCGGGCGACATCGGCGGCGTCTATGTGCAGACCGGTCTGCCGCCGGTGGATCACACGGCGAACACGATTCTGCAGACGGCGGCCGCGCCCGGCGCGCCGACGCGCGAGATTGCCGAACAGACGGCCGTCAACTGGGGGAGCGTGCTGGCGGTTGTCTGGCTGTGCGGCGCGGCGCTGCTGCTTGTCTATGCCCTCGTGAGCTTTTTGCGGCTGCGGCTGCAGGTGCGCGAGGCGGTCAGGGAGCCCGACGGCGTCTGGCTGTGCGATAACGTCGATTCGCCGTTCATCCTCGGCGTCGTTCGCCCGCGGATCTATCTGCCGACCGACGTGGCGGCAAGCGACCGTCCGCTGATTCTGGCCCATGAGCGCGCCCATCTGAAACGCCGCGACCATCTTTGGAAGCCGCTGGGCTTTTTGCTGCTGGCGGTCTATTGGTTCAACCCGCTGCTGTGGGTCGCCTACGTGCTGCTGTGCCGCGATATCGAGCTCGCGTGCGACGAGCGCGTGCTGGCGCAGCAGGGGAGCGAAATCAAAAAGGCATATGCCAACGCGCTCCTGCGCTGCAGCGCCCCGAAAAAACTGATCCGCGCCTGCCCGGTCGCGTTCGGCGAAACGGGCGTCAAGAGCCGCATCAAGTCCGTGCTGAACTATAAAAAGCCCGCGTTCTGGGTCGTTGTATTGGCGCTGGCTGCTTCGGCCGCCGTGGCGGTCTGCTTCATGACCACGCCGCGCGATCTGCGCGACACCCTCCCCGACGGGATGGACGACGCGATCCACGAAGCGATTCTCAAAGACAACGAGGAAGGCAACTGGAGCGGCGAATGCGCCACGGAGGGCCACGTGGTCTACGGCTGCGAACAGAAGGGCGGCGCGTGGAAGGTCTATCTTTACCACGGCTTTGAGCGCTACGGCTTCATCAACGGCTGCTTCACCGACGTGGCGGGACACTGGTCGTGCGCCGTGCTGACGATGGAACAGGCAGACGGCCAATCGCAGTATATCTGCAAGCAGATCGACTATCCGCGTGACGGCAGCGAAAACGCGTCGTCGATCAAACGCCTGTTCCCGAAGAAGCTGGAACCCCGCGCGCTGAACCCGACGCAAAGCGACAGCGACGAGGTGATGCGTCAGTGCGAAGCGCAGGCGAAGGCCTATCTCGATTCCATCGGCCGTGAAGCCGCAGTTGTACCGTATCAGCAGCTGAATCTGCAGCTGCCGAACCTGACCGCCGAAGTCAGCAACAAGCTGACGAACGAGCTGGGCCGGATGGAGGGTCTCTATGAGTTGACGCTCGGCACGCGCGAGCAGCTTGAAAACGGTGTGCGGTATATTTACCGGACCACCTTGTATGAAGAACAGAATGAGTTGCTTTTCACAAAGGAGCGCTATGACACCGGAGAAGTTGACGAGGCATATCTTGCCAACACGAAAACGGGAGAATGGCTGACCGACCGGAACCCCTTGCACAGCCGCAAGGCGCCAAGGCCGTCGTTCGATGTGGTGGTTACGGGGATCCGCGGCGCAAGTGTGCTTGTGACCCTCACCGCCGACAGCGGTACATTGAAAAAGGGCACACAGGTCGAATTGCTGGAAGGTACCGCGTGGGACGGCACGCCGCTCTGCGACGGCGCCGCCTATCGTATCACCTACAGGGACGGCAGTCTGATGGAGACCTATCCGCTGCAGCTGCAGCTGCGCGACATTGTGAATATCGAACCGCTGAAAGCGGCGGAATGGTTCCTCGACGGCAAGGTGACCGCCATCGAGGGCGACTGGGCGACGGTTTCTCCGTTCAAGAACGATACGCAGCGGCCGCTGTACGGAGATCTGGTGCGCGTGGCGACAAAACCGGAAGTGAAGGGCAGCCCGATCAAACTGGAAGTCGGGAAAAGCTACCGGATCGTCTTTCTGCTGAAGGACATCTCCGGCAACAATCCGGCTGTCATCAACCCGGCCCAGACGTTTTATGCCTATGACGACATCAGCAGCGGCGGCAATGTTGCGCTGGTGACGCCCACCGGCCCGGGAGTCGACCCGGCAACGATCACAACAACAAAACAGGAACCGACGACGCAGCAGTGGACAACGGCCACGCCGCCGACTACAACTAAATCAACCGAACCGACGTGGACCACCCGCGCCTACACGCCGGAGGAAGACCGGGCCATCCGGGTGCTCGGCGAAGAGGCCGTGGAGCGCTTCCCGGATTTGAAAAACACGACGAATTCCTATCTGGAAAAAGCGTATGTGCTGATGAACCGCTATCCGAAATTCAAAAAGGCGAACGTCAAAAGCTATGACATCGGGCAGAACGGCGACGGTTATCGGGATGTGACGCTGCACACGGACAAGGGCGACTTCAAAGTGAAGTATGACGGCTTCGGCTGCTGCGTGACAAACAATCAGGAAACCGCAGAGACAATGGGAATCGAATACTACTTCCCGTCCATCAACAAACGGGAAAACGTCCAGCAGATCTCGCTTTATTATGCCTTCAATTATATGATGCGGGATTATCCGAAGTTTCAGGGTGCATTTGTAGATAGCTTTGATCAGACGGTAGAAAACGACAAGATCACAGTCACGCTGCACACGGATCAAGGCGACTGCACGGTTGTGATGGGTGCGACAGGTAAGTATATCAGCACGAAGGCATAATCGGAAACACACCCCTCTTTCCCTTTTTCTCGGCGCCGGCCGGAGGTTCGCTTCCGGTCGGCGTTTTGCTCCTTCCCTTCGCGGCGCATCGGGCCTTTTTTGCAAACCCCATCCCGCGTCCATTCGTCCCGTAACCCCTCAATCCCTGCATCCCTCTATCTTCTTTCACGGCAAACCGCACCGTTTTTCCGTCTATTTTGTGGATAGTTCCGAAAATTCGCAAATGCGCCATCTTTTTTTCGCGGAACAGTTGCTTTTTTCTTTGAAATCGGATAAGATAGATAAGCAAAAAAATATTCTTGCAATATGGAGGTATACCACTATGTCAGTTAAAGTTGCAATCAATGGTTTCGGCCGTATCGGTCGCCTCGCGTTCCGTCAGATGTTCGGCGCGGAGGGCTATGAAGTTGTTGCCATCAACGACCTCACCAAGCCGTCCATGCTCGCCCACCTGCTGAAGTACGACACCGCGCAGGGCGGCTACTGCGGCAAGATCGGCGACAATCTGCACACCGTGACCGCAGACGACGAAGCCGGCACGATCACCGTTGACGGTAAAGTGCTCACCATCTATGCCATGGCCAACGCCGCCGAGCTGCCCTGGGGCGAAATCGGTGTTGACGTTGTTCTGGAATGCACGGGCTTCTACTGCTCCAAGGAAAAGAGCATGGCGCACATCAACGCGGGCGCCAAGAAGGTCGTCATCTCCGCGCCGGCCGGCAACGATCTGAAGACCATCGTCTATTCGGTCAACAACGACACCCTGACCGCCGACGATCAGATCATCTCCGCCGCGTCCTGCACCACCAACTGCCTGGCCCCGATGGCGAAAGCGCTCAACGACTACGCTGCCATTCAGAGCGGTATCATGAGCACGATCCACGCCTACACCGGCGACCAGATGATTCTGGACGGCCCGCACAGAAAGGGCGACCTCAGAAGAGCCCGCGCCGGCGCCGCCAACATCGTGCCCAACTCCACCGGCGCCGCGAAGGCGATCGGCCTGGTCATCCCCGAACTCAACGGCAAGCTCATCGGTTCCGCGCAGCGCGTGCCCGTGCCCACCGGTTCCACCACGATCCTGACCGCCGTTGTCAAGGGCGACAACGTGACCAAGGAAGGCATCAACGCCGCCATGAAGGCCGCCGCGAGCGAATCCTTCGGCTACAACGAAGATCCCATCGTCTCCTCCGACGTTATCGGCATGAAGTACGGCTCCCTGTTCGACGCGACCCAGACCATGGTCATCGACCTGGGCAACGGCCTTTATGAAGTGCAGGTCGTCTCGTGGTATGACAACGAGAACTCCTACACCAGCCAGATGGTCCGCACCATCAAGTACTTCGCGGAACTGTAAGAACTATTGCAGCCCGGCCTTGTGCCGGGCTTTTTGTTTTTGCCTCTTGCATTTTTGCCGCCGTCTGCTATAATAGAACCGAACAAATCCAAGGAGGTGCTTCCCATGAAGCATTGCAAACGTTCCATCGCCCTGCTGCTCGCCGCGGTGACGGCGCTGCTCTGCCTGGCGTGCTGTCTGCCCGCGTTTGCCGAAAGCAGTGACGATCCGGAGCACGAACACAACTATGTGGCCGTAACTGTCATCAAGGCGACCTGCACCGAGCCCGGCCTGCGCCGCTACATCTGCGGCTGCGGCGACGTGGACGAAACGCGCGACGAAGAGATCCCCGCGACGGGCCACCGCTGGGGCCCGTGGACCACCGTGGTTGAAGCCACAACCGAGCAGGAGGGGCTCAAGGAGCGCACCTGCATCAATGACCCGAGCCACAAGGACTACAAAAAGGTGCCCAAGGTGGAGCCGAGCAGCTTTTCGCTGTTCTTCCAAAAGCTCCTTGCCCGCCTCAAGGGGCTGTGGGACAGGATCTTCGCCCTGTTTTACCGCGACTGACAAATAAAAACCAACGCCCGACGGTTCGCCGCCGGGTTTTTTCTGCAGAGCCGCCGAATCGGCGGCCTTTTTTATTTGGTCGGCCCGGTTCGTTTGCGTGTTCCCGGGCGGCCACTGGCCGGCGCCGCGGCAACGCCCTTGTAGCGGTCGGCCCATGGCCGACTGGGGTTTCACGTTGGCCCATAGCAGCCCATGGGGCTGCCGCTACGGCAAATTGCACAAAAAACGCCCCCTGTTTTTCTCCATCCGGACACAATTTATTAAAGAATATAGATTGACAACACAACATTGCAATTGTAAAATAAATACTGTATAAGTGGCGGTGTATGCGCGCGCGTACGCGCCCTTTGCGGCAGCAGGCGGCGGCCGTTTTTCCGCCCCGGGAACACCCGTGGTCAGAGGGTGGGGGAGAAGGCGACAGCAGGGCCTTTTGCAGCAGGGCAAAGCAGCGCAAACCCGCATAACTGTATAATATTATTCTCCAAAAGGAGGACAATTACATGACAAAAAAAGTAAGAAAAACAGGCAAACGCACCCTTGCGCTGTTTATGACCGTGCTCATGCTCATGAGCACATGGGCGTTTGCGCCAATGGTAAGTGCCTTGACTGCTGGCAAGTACTATGTCAAAGTAACTTGGGATGTTGGCAATGACAAGAATGACGATGATAACCGGTTTGAGATTTATTACACAAAACAAGATGGAACGACTGGAACCTGGGAGTATAAAAACACAACAAAGAATAGCGGTAATGGTAAAACTGCAACTGCTGCGCTTGATGGTGTTCCAACTGGTTTTTATATGAAGGTTTATGGACGTACAACTGATGCAGCTCAGTGGTATCTTCGAAAAATAGAGGTTTTTACCAGTAGCGATTATTCCACCGGAAAAACCACTCTATTTGAAGGGCGCGTTGGATGTAAGGTTGCTCATGCGACCGGCGATTATCAAGATGCAAAATGCTCGTTTAATACGAACGGTACTGTAACTTGGGATTACAAAATTAACCATAGAACATATTGGGCGTTTGGCACCCAAACTATGGGTACTGATCATGACTCAACAGTTACTTCCGTTGGCTATAAAGGATCACCTTCAGTTAATACTATCACTGGAACTATGTCCGGCCCTTCAGAAATGTGTTTTGGCTCATCGAATTCCAAAACTGGTACTTATTCCGTTGAAAATCTGACGATTAAAGATCAGTATGGTGTTGCCTGGGGTGTTGCTCCTACATGGAGCATCACAAACAGCAATGCGTCTATTACCCAAGCTGGTGTTGCCACCTTTAACAAAGGAACCTATTCATCTACTGTCACGGCTGCTTTTACAGGTAAGTCGACAACAAAAGCAGTCAACCTCTATTCCCCACATAAATGGGACAGTGGTACAGTGACGATCCAGCCGACTTGTACGAGTGCGGGTGTTAAAACCTTTACCTGTCAGATTTCCGGCTGCGGTGCGACGAAGACAGAAAGCGTTTCTGCCCTTGGACACGACTTTTCGGGTGCGTGGCATAACGCGGGCGCCGGTGTCCACAATAAAAAGTGCTCACGTTGTAATGCTTATGGATTGAATGGAACCGAAAACGCCACCGAGGCCTGCTCCGGCGGTACGGCGACTTGTGTTGCGGCCAAGATCTGTACTAAGTGTAATACCGCCTATGGCAGCGTAGATAATAACAATCATGCATGGGGTACTCCGACCTACACATGGAGCACAGACAACAGCACAGTTACGGCAACCCGCGTTTGTTCAAGAGACACGACAAACCATGTGCAGACGGAAACAGTGAACACAACTGCAAATACAACGCAGGCTGCAACTTGTACTGCTGCAGGTAAAACGACTTATACGGCAACATTTACGAACAGTGCCTTTACAACACAAACAAAGGCGAATGTTGCTTATCCTCCTGCTGCCGGACACACTTGGTCAACCACGCCGAAAGCCGCACATAAGATTTCTGATGCGACATGCACAGCACCGGCGACATACCATAAGTATTGTTCCGTCTGCGATGCAGAACATCCGACCGATACCTTCACCAGCGGCACTGAACTTGGCCACGATTTCGGAACGGGAACCACCCGCGTTCATAATCGCGGCGATGGAACCCATGACTGGAAGTGTTCCCGCTGTGACGCCTATGGTAAAGTGGACAACGGCACCCAGGTCGAGAACGGCTATGTTTCCTGCGACGATACCTACGGCAACTGGAGCACCAATACAGCAACCTGTACGGCGGGCGGTTCCCATTACCGCGACTGCTCCGTCTGCGGTTACAGACAGACCGAAGCCACGAGCCAGCTCGGCCACAACTGGGTGGAAGACACCGGCGCGACCCATCTGAAATCGGCGGCAACCTGCGAAGACGACGCAATCTATTATAAATCCTGCTCGCGCTGCGGCGTCAATGATTCCGCGACGTTTGTTGACGTCGGTTCCAAAACCGGCCACAACTTCGGCGGCACGCCCATTTCGATTGACGATACGAACCACTGGTATCTTTGCCAGAACGGCTGCGGATCTCACGGCGCGGTGATCGGCGGTGCGCAGACGGTGAACGGCACAGAAGCCCACGTCTGGGGCGAAAACGATCCGGTTGAAGTCAATCCGGCGACCTGCGGCGAAGACGGTCTTAAAAAATGGACCTGTACCCTTTGCTCTCACGAAAAGACCGCGCCGATTCCGGCGACCGGTCTGCATGATTGGGAACTGGTGAATCATCAGGCGGCAACCTGCGCGGCGCCCGGCCTTGACAGTTACAAGTGCAAAAACTGTGAAGCGACTTACACCGACGTTCTTCCTGTTGATGGAAGCAACCACACCAATCTGCAAAGAACCGCACCGGTTTCCAATAGCTGCGAAGGCGACGGCAACATCGAATACTGGTACTGCTCCGGCTGCGGCAAGTATTACAGAGACGCTGCTGCAACAGATGAAATTTCGCAAGCAGATACGGTTATTCCCGCCCATGGTCACGATTTCAGCGCGGATCCGACGCGTGTGAACAACCTCGGCAACGGCACCCATAACTGGGCCTGCGCCTACAACTGCGGTGCATCCGGTAAAGTGGACAACGGCACCCAAGTCAAGAACGGCTATGTCTCCTGCGACGCGACCTACGGCGATTGGAGCACTGATACCGCAACCTGTACGGCTGGCGGCTCCCATTACCGCGACTGCTCCGTCTGCGGCTACAGACAGACCGAAGCCACCAGCCAGCTCGGCCATAAATGGGTGCAGACGCCCAGCGCCGCGCACAAGATCTCTGACGCCGATTGCGAACACGCGGCTGTCTATCATGTCTGGTGTGAACGCTGCGGTATCGACCACGCGACCGACACCTTTACCTATGGTTCTCAGCTTGGACATGATTATACCGGCGCCATCAATAATTTGAACAACGGCACGCACAACTGGGCTTGTAAGAACGATTGCGGTACGTTCGGTATAGTTGAAAACGGGACGCAAGTTAAGAATGGTACTGTTGAGTGTGATTTTGATGAATTTACGCCTAACACCGCAACTTGCGAAAATCCGGGCGAACACAGCCATACCTGCCGAGACTGCGGTTATACAGAAACACTTCCGACGGATCCCCTTGGGCACCATTGGGTACAGACTGTAGATGCATCGCACCGCATTTCACCGGCAGATTGCGAACACGCGGCTGTCTATCATGTTTGGTGTGATCGTTGCGGCGAGAATCATCCTACCAACACATTTACTGATGGCAATCCGCTTGGCCATGATTTTACCGGCGCTGTTAGAGATAATGGTAACGGTACACATGAATATATGTGTCAAAACGGCTGTGGTACTTATGGCGGAATGGAGTCCTGCTCTGATTATTACAGCGACTGGGGCAATAACACGGCTGATTGCACAAACGGCGGTACAGAAACCCGAACCTGTTCCAAGTGTAGTCATGTAGATTCCAGACCCACTGCTGCGCTTGGGCATGACTTCTCGGTTGCTGATCCAACGGATGAGAATGCGCTGTTCGAGGCTGCCACCTGCACGGATCCTGCAAAATATTTCTATAAGTGCTCTCGCTGCGGTGAGATTGACGAAAATGCAAGTAAGTATTTCGAATTTGGTGATCCGCTTGATCATGATTGGACCGGCACACCAAAGTATGTTTGGACAACTGGTAACCATTCGATGATAGCAACACTATATTGTAAGAACGACAAGAATCACACCTGTCAGGAAACAGTAAATGCGGTTGAAACCGTATCTAAAGCCCCGACCTGTGTTGAAAAAGGCGAATCGACCTTTACTGCAACATTTACGAACCTGCCTTCCAATAATGACTATGGGGTAACGACACCGTTCCAGACGCAAACCACAACAGCTGAAACGGCAATGATTCCTCATAATTATGAAGGGCATGAAGCGGTCGCACCGACTTGTTCCGCTGCTGGTAATATAGAGTATTGGACCTGCGATATGTGTAACCAGTACTTTAAGCGTGGCACAGGTGCGACTGAGATGGATGTCATCACGCAAGCCCAAACGATTCTTCCCATCGATCCCGATGCGCACGCATGGGGCGAGTGGACGGAGACAACGGAACCGACCTGCACCGGAGAGGGTGTGGAAACCCGCGTCTGCGCCAACGATCCGAGCCATACCGAAACGCGCCCGGTCACAGCAACCGGCCACCTGCTGGTCGAGGTACCTGCTGTTGCCGCCACCTGCGTGACCTCCGGTAACATCCAGTATTGGAAGTGCGCGTACTGTGACGCCTATTTTGAAGACGCCGAGGGTACAACGGAGATCACCGACAAGACCAGTGTTGTGGTTCAGGGCGGCCACCAGTTCCCGCTGATCCACCACGCAGCGACCGCCGCCACTTGCGTCACCGCCGGCAACATCGAATACTACGAATGCGAAGTCTGCGGCAAGTACTTCAGCGACGCCGCAGGTACGCAGCAGATCACCAACAAGAACGACGTGATCATTCAGCCCTCCGGTCACGACTGGAACCCGGAAACGATCACGTACGTCTGGAGCGATGACTACAGCAAGGTCACCGCAACGATGAAGTGCCGCAACGACGAAAGCCACGTGATGGTCAGGGTCTCCAATACGACAGCCGAGGCGACCAACGCCAACTGCACCACGCCCGGCACCACGACCTATACGGCGGTCTTTACCGAGCCGTTTGCGACCCAGACCAAGGCTGTGAACAACATCGCCTCGCTTGGCCATATGCTGATAAAGACGCCTGCCAAGGCAGCCACCTGCATGGAAACGGGCAACATCGAATACTGGACCTGCTCGCGCTGCAGAAAAGTCTTCACCGACGGTACTGCCCAGTCGGAGATCACCGATCTTTCCACGTTGACGATTCCTAAAGCTCCGAACAATCACGCGGTTCTGACGCATGTGCCCGAGGCTCCGGCAACCTGCACCAACGACGGCACGGCGGAACACTGGGTTTGCAACGCCTGCGGCCATCTGTTCGTTTATGAAAACAACGTGCTGACCGAAAAGACGATGGCACAGTTGAAAATCGACGCTCACCATACGCTGACCACCCATGTGACCGCGAAGGCGCCGACCTGCCTGGCGGAAGGCAACGTGGAATACTGGCGGTGCTCGGCCTGCGACAAGCTGTTCGCTGCGGATAAGTCCACAGAGCTGCCCACCGCCGTGCTTTCGGCCACCGGCCACAGCTTCTCGACGGTTGCCGCCGTTGAGGCCACCTGTGAAGAAGCGGGCCACGAAGCCTATAAGAAGTGCAACAACTGCGGCCTGTTCTTTGATACGGCTGCAACCGTAACGACCACCGCAGATAACGCGATCGACCCGTCCGATATGGTGACCGACCCGATCGGACACGATTACAGCGCACGTCCGACGTTCGTGTGGAACGGTCACACCGCAAAAGCGACCTTCGTTTGCCAGAACGACAGTAGTCATACAGAAGAAGTAGACTGCGTGATTACTGAAACTGCGCTTAGTCCGGTCTGTGAGACTGCCGGCTCCGTGGTTTATACCGCGCACGCTGTTCTTGATGGTCATGAGTGGACAGAGGACAGCGATCCCGAAGAAATCGCTGCAACCGGCCATAAGTTCGTTGGTGAAGTGAGGGACAATGATGATGGCACCCACTCCTTCAAATGTGTCTATTGTGACAAATATGGTACCGGTGAAGGCAGTACCGCTGTTGTTGACGGCTCCGAAGCGCACAACTTCCCGGCTGATGGCTGGAAGATCGGCGAAAATGAAAGCTGCTTGACGGCTGGTACGGAAAGCAACTATTGTACGGTCTGCGGCCATAAGGAAACGAGAACTCGTCTTGCCACTGGACATGATTTCGAAGCGGTTCCCGCAAAGCCGGCAACCTGCACGGAAGACGGCAACATCGCGTACTATATCTGTAATGCCTGCGGCGAATTCTTCAGCAGCAACGAGCATCCGACCAGCGACGCTGACAAGATCGCCGATCAAAACAGTGTTGTGATTTCTGCAACCGGTCATGATTGGAAAGTGACAAAACCGTTCGCGTGGGTTGGCAACGACAATGACGGTTATACTGCTGCAACAGCAAGCTTCACTTGCGAAAACGACAATGCCCACACAACGACAGTTGTCTGCACAATTTCCGTCAATAAGACAGATGCAGATTGCGTAAACGGCGGTTCCATTGTCTATACGGCTACGGCTGTGCTTGAGGGCGAAACCTATACCGACACCAAAACGGTGACGCTTGGCGCCAACGGCCACGATTGGGGTACCCCGACCTATAGCTGGAGTGATGATCGCAGCACCTGCACCGCAACGGTGATTTGCAATGACAATGCAGAGCACACGTTGACAGAGGTCGCGAACGCTGATGAAAGCATCTCCATCCAGCCGACCTGCACAGAGGAAGGCCTTGCTGTTTACACGGCAACCTTCGAGAATCCGCTGTTCACCCAGCAGAAGGAATACAAGACACTTTTGGCTACTGGCCATCCGGATGAAAGCGTTCACAAGTATGAACAGGCTCCAACCTGCACGGAAGACGGCTATGAGGCTTACTGGAAGTGCGACATCTGCGGCAAGATGTATGACAGCGCTACGCTGGATCACGAGATTGTTGCTCCGACGTCCAGCCCGGCTTCCGGCCATGCTTGGGGCACGCCGACCTACACCTGGGCCGAAGACAACAGCTCGGTGACCGCGACAAGAATCTGCGGCAACGACGGCAGTCATGTGGAGACTGTTACAGTCAATACAACGAGCGCCGTGACCACGCCGGCCACCTGCGAAGGCAAGGGCAAGACGACCTACACGGCAACCTTTACCACGCCGTTTGCAACCCAGACCAAGGTGGTTGAAAACGTCGACGCGCTCGGCCACGACTTCAGCCCGAGCAAAGATCGTGTCCATGACTTGGATGGCGATAATTCACATCACAATTATGCATGCGCCAACGGCTGCGGCGCATACGGCGTCGGCATTGGTAATGCGGCTACTGTGGGCGGCGTTGTAGAATGCGCGTTTGGCGATTGGATTATCAGCAACAACGAATCCTGTACTGAAGCGGGCAGCGAATGGCGTCAGTGCGCATACTGCTCCAACAAAGAAACCCACCCCAGAGCGGCGCTCCCGCATACAGAAGTTGAAGTTGAAGCTAAAGACGCAACCTGCATTGCGGACGGCAACAAGGCTTATACCTACTGCTCGGTCTGCGGTACCATCCTGAGTGTGGGCGGCACGCCTGAAACCTCCGGCGTGAAGGTCTATGACGCCGCAGGTAAGGAACTGATCAAGACCACGACGAAGCTCGGTCATGACCTGACGAAGACCGATGCGGTTGCGCCGACCTGCGAGATCGCCGGTAATATCGACTATTGGACCTGCTCGCGCTGCGGCAAGATCTTCAACGTTGAAGAACCGGCAGAAGATACCGACCCCATCACGCTTGCCGACATAGTGGATCCGGCGATCGGCCACGACTACAGCGCGGCGGCTGACCGTATCCACAGCCTCAACAACGGCACCCACAACTGGGCCTGCGCCAACGGCTGCGGCACCTACGGTGTTATGGAAAACAGCATTCCCGTCAAGAACGGTACAGTGGCCTGCACCGGTGATCCGGCGACCTGCACACAGGATGCACACTGCACAGTCTGCGGTGGAGTATTCGCTTCCGCGCTTGGCCACGACTACCGTCTGCAGAGCTGGACCTGGAACGGTGTGGAGGCAGCAACAGCAAACTTTGTTTGTTCGAGAGATTCCAGCCACACGCATCAGGAGACGGCAGTCATCACGACGGAACCCGCAACCGTAACCTGCACGGAACCCGGCAAGATGGTTTATTTCGCAACGGTTCATTTTGAAAACGGCATCTATACCGATAAGAAGAGCGTGATCGTTCCGGCCCTCGGCCATGATTGGGATTTTGAACATCCGGTTTACGATTGGGATCAGACGAAGCAGCAGTGCACAGTGACACTCAAGTGCTTGAATGACGGCTGTACGGCAGAATACACCGAGATCGGTTACAACGAGACCCAGACGACGGCTGCGACTTGTGAAAACGCAGGTTCCGTGGTTTACACGGCACACTTCAACATCAGTGAAGCGCTTGTCAGCCCGTCTATTACCGTCACGCTTGAGGCGCTTGGCCACAAGTGGGGCGACCCGGATTGGCATTGGGCCGAAGACTTCAGCAGCGCCACTGTGACGCTGACCTGCGGCAGAGCTGGTTGCGGAAAGGTTGAAACCGTGAATGCGACCGTGACACCCGATACGGTTGCCCCGACCTGCGAAAAGGACGGCAGAACGGTCTACACTGCAACTGCGACACTTGATGGCAGAACGTATAAGGATACCAAGCTGACCACCCAGCCTGCTTCCGGTCATGCCTGGCCGGATCAACCGGCCTTCAGCTGGACCGGCAGCGACGCAGCCGGCTGGACCGCCGCCACGGCGACCTTCGCCTGCGCCAACAACGCGGAGCACGATCAGACGCTCACCTGTGCGGTGACACATGTGACCGAAGATCCGACTTGCGAAGGCAGCGGCAAGACGACTTATACGGCAACCGTGACCTTCAACGGCAACACTTACATAGACCAGAAAGAAGTGACGATCAATCCGACCGGCCACAGTTACGAATTCGTTGACTTCAACTGGTCCTACAATGAATCAACGAAGGTCTGGAGCGCAACCGTTGCCAACTTCAAGTGCGCCAACGATCCGACCCATACCGCCACGGCAGAAGCAACCGTGACGAGTGAAACGGTTGAGGCGATCTGCGAAGCTGACGGCTCCATAACCTACACCGCGACGGCGACCTTCGAAGGCAATACCTATACCGACGAAAAGGTTGTTGTCCTGCCGATGCTCCACCACAACTGGGGCGACGCAACATACACCTGGGTGAAGGACGGCGATCAGTACAAGGTAACGGCGCTGCGTGTCTGCGCCAACAAACCGACCGAACACCAGCAAACAGAGACCGTGACCACGACAAGCGAGATAACCGCAAGCTCCGGCTGCGAGAGCCAGGGCACTTTGGTTTACACTGCTGTCTTCCATACGCCGTTTGCAACCCAGACGAAGGAAGAAGCTATTGCGGTGACCGGCCATACGCTCGTTCATACTGCATATCAGGATTCGACCTGCACCGAAGTCGGTAACATCGAATACTGGCGCTGCTCCGTCTGCAACAAGATCTTCACCGATGAGCTTGCGAGTACCACCTCGTATATCGGTACTGATCTTGCGGCGACCGTGATTTCTGCTAAGGGTCATGACTTCGTAATGAGCGGCGACGGTATGGTTGCAATCGATAACGAAGACGGAACCACCCACTCCTTCAAGTGCTCGCGTTGCGATGTTTACGGCGCTGTGATTGATGGCGAACAAACTGTGGATGGCAAGGTTGCCCACGTCTACGGCGAATGGAAGATTACAAAAGAATCGACCTGCACCGACCAGGGTGACAAAGAACATGTCTGTAAGGTCTGCGGTCATATAGAAACTGCCAAGGCAGATCTGAAACCGCACGAAATCTATGGCATTTCCGCAGTTGCGCCCACCTGCACCGTGGCGGGTAATATCGCATATTATTACTGCGCTGTCTGCAGACGGTACTTCAGCGATGAAGCGGGCACAACGGTAATCGCACTCAGCGAGACCGTGCTTCCGGCGCTTGGCCACGACTTCACCGGTGCAGTCCGCGACAACGGCGACGGTACGCACTCCTTCAAGTGCTCGCGCTGCGGCACCTACGGTGCGGTGATCGACGGCGTGCAGAAACCGCTGGCTGCCGGCGGTAAGGTTGCTCACACCTTCGATCAGGAAAAGCAGTCCCGCGAATACGTGCACAATTATGCGAACTGCTATGAGCCGCTCACTTATTACAAGAGCTGCGTTTGCGGCGCCAAGGGCACAGATACCTTTACGCCGGAAGGTGCCACAGCACTCGGCCACGACTGGCTTGAATTCCCGGAACAGAAGGCAACCTGCACGCAGGCCGGCCATTCGATGTATTGGGAATGCCAGCGCTGCCACAAGCAGGGCGGACCGGAAAACGCTCATCCTTATGTGTTGTATCCTGCAACCACACACGGCGCATATAACATCGTTGAGAACGGTGCATCAGCTGACGGCTTGATCAAGTGGGAAGCCTGCTTCTGCGAGAATAAGTGCGGCGATTACTACATGATGAATGTGATCATCACTTCGGTCGACGCCAACGGTACGCGCGTGCCGAACGTCAACGTCCGCGTTGTTAACAGCGCAGGCAAGACAATTGCAAGCGGCACGACAGATGGTAATGGCGAAGTTACATTTGCCAAAGTATGGGAAGACCGAATCCATCCGGGCACCTACGATATCTATCTGGAGTATGTCCGCGACGGCAGCAACTACAACACGCATGGCACGGTCAACTTCGCTGACGGTAAGGTCACCGGATCCTTCGGCAAGCTGACGCCCTACGGCGGCAACGCCTCCGGTTCCATCGGCGGCAAGCCGACCGGCGAATTCCGCTGCAGCATGTGTGACCTGAACGACAGCATGAAGAACAAGCCCGTGATCGGCTGGTTCATCTCCATCATTCATGCGTTCGTCCATGCCATCAGCCGGATCAGCAGATAAAGGATCTGTCCCGCGGCCTGACGGCTGCACAAAAACAAAACCAACAACACCCCCGCTTCGGCAGGGGTGTTGTTCTCGCTTTTTCCTGCTTTTTTTCTTTTGCAAACACTCGGTTGAGTTGACAATTTCGCCGATTGGCTGTATAATAATAAGAACAAATCTTTCACGGAGGTTCCTATGGCAAAGGTATTGGTGGTCGGCGGCGGCGCAGCCGGGCTGCTGGCGGCCGGAACGGCGGCGCAGCGCGGCAGCGAGGTTCTGATTCTGGAACGCAACGAGCGTCCCGCGCGCAAGGTGATGATCACCGGCAAGGGCCGCTGCAACCTGACCAACCACTGCACGCTGATCAACGAGCTGGTCTCGCAGGTGCCGACCAACGGCCGCTTTCTGCACGGCGCTTTTTCGCGCTTCATGCCGCAGGACGTCATGGAACTTGTGGAGGCAGAGGGCGTGGCGCTCAAGATTGAACGCGGCAACCGTGTGTTTCCCGTTTCCGACAAGGCCGTGGACGTGGTCGACGCGCTGGTGCGGTTCGCAGCCGAAAACGGCGCTGTTATCCGGCAGGGCCGGGCGACGGAGCTGCTGCTCGAAGGCGGTGCGGTCCGCGGCGTCAGAACCGAGGACGGCACGGAGCTGTTTGCCGACCGCGTGATCGTTGCCACGGGCGGCGTCTCCTATCCGCTGACGGGCTCCACCGGCGACGGCTATCTGCTGGCGCGGCAGGCGGGACACACCATCGTGGAACCGAAGCCCTCGCTGGTGCCGCTGGTCTGCCACGAAGGCTTCTGCTCCGACCTGCAGGGGTTGTCGCTGCGCAACGTGGCCATCACCGTGCGCGACACGACGAACTACAAGGAAATCTATACCGATTTCGGCGAAATGCTGTTTACCCACTTCGGTGTTTCCGGGCCGATGATTCTTTCGGCCAGCACGCATATGCGGCCGATGGAAAAGGGCCGCTACGAGATCCATATCGACCTCAAGCCGGCCTTGTCCCACGAACAGCTGGACGCCCGCGTGCAGCGGGAGTTTCTGGCGGCCTCCAACAAGAACTTCATCAACGCGCTTGATAGTCTGCTGCCGAAGAAGCTTGTGCCCGTCGTCGTGCGTCTGTGCGGCGTCAAGCCCTCGCACAAGGTCAATCAGGTGACCAGAGAGATGCGCGGGCGGCTGGTGAATCTGCTCAAAGATCTCAAAGTCACGGTCAACGGCTTCCGGCCGATCGAAGAAGCCATCGTCACCAGCGGCGGCGTCAACGTGAAAGAGGTCGACCCCAAAACAATGCAGTCCAGACTCTGCAGCGGACTGTACTTTGCCGGCGAGGTGCTCGACGTTGACGCCTATACCGGCGGCTTCAATTTGCAAATCGCGTTTTCCACCGGCCATCTGGCGGGCGAAAGCGCTTCATAAAAAGGAGAACCGATATGATCAACGTAGCCATTGACGGGCCTGCCGGCGCAGGCAAAAGCTCCATCTCCCGCCGCGCCGCGGCAACGCTCGGCTTCATCTATATCGACACCGGCGCGCTCTATCGCACCGTCGGTCTGCACGCGCTGCGCCTGGGCGCCGACGTCAAGGACCCCGCCGCCGTGGAAGCCTGCCTCACGGGCGACCTGCACGTGGAGCTGCGCTTCGTGAACGGCGAGCAGCGCATGTTCCTGAACGGCGAGGACGTTTCCGACGCGATCCGCACGCCGGAGGCGTCGCTGGCCGCCTCGGCCGTTTCGGCCGTACCCGCCGTGCGCGCCTATCTGTTCGACCTGCAAAAGCAGCTGGCCCACGAGAACAACTGCATCATGGACGGCCGCGACATCGGCACCGTGGTGCTGCCGGACGCGCAGGTCAAGATCTTTCTGACCGCATCGCCCGAGGCGCGCGCCGAACGCCGCTATGAGGAGCTGCTCGGAAAGGGAATGGACGTCAAGTTCGAAGACGTGCTTGCCGATATGATCCAGCGCGATTACAACGACAGCCATCGCGCCATTGCGCCGCTGAAGCCTGCGGACGACGCCATCCTGCTCGACACCAGCGGCAACACGCTGGAGCAGTCGGTTGAGCTGGTGACCCGAACCATCCGCGAGAATATGCCCCGCTGAAGGAAGGGATCCGCATGTCTGCAACCGTGACGCTTGCCAAAACGGCCGGCTTCTGCTACGGCGTGGACCGCGCCGTGACCATGCTCTATGACCTTGTGGAACGGGGAACGCCGGTCTGCACGCTCGGCCCCATCATCCACAACCCGCAGGTGATCGACGACCTGCGGCAAAGGGGCGTCGCCATCCTGGAAAAGGCGGAGGATGCCCTGCCCGGCACGCAGGTGGTCATCCGCGCCCACGGGGTGCCGAAGCAGGTTTTCGACCTGCTCGAAAGCCGCGGCGTCGACTATGTGGACGCCACCTGTCCCTATGTGCTCAAGATCCACCGCATCGTGGAGCGGCACACGACGCCCGACACGGTGCTGCTCATTGCCGGCGACGAAACGCACCCGGAGGTGCAGGGCTTCCGCAGCCGCAGCAAGGGCGCCTCGTTTGTTTTCAACAGCCCGGAGGAATTCCGCAGACTGACGCAGGAGCACCCCGAATTTTCCGAAAAAGAACTGATTCTGGTTGCACAAACCACATTTTCCGTTCTTTCGTGGAAAAAAATCTATGAAAATTTTCAAAAACTATATACAAATTCAAAATCTTTTGATACAATATGTAAAGCGACGCAAAATCGGCAAATTGAGGCCGAAACGCTTGCAAAGCAAAGCGACTGCATGATCGTGATCGGCGGACGCTTCAGTTCAAACACCGAAAAGCTGCGGCAGGTGTGCGAACCGTTTTGCCCGACCTATCTGGTCGAGCGGGCAGCGGAACTGCGGGAGATCGACTTTTCCGGCTGCCGGTCCATTGGGGTAACAGCAGGTGCGTCCACGCCTGCAGGTATTATAAAGGAGGTACTTTTTACCATGTCCGAAATCATCAACGAAAACGAAACCAAAACCTAAGAAATCAATTGGGAGGATGCTCTGGAAGAGAATCTCAAATCGATGA
>JAEEUW010000034.1 GCA_016290665.1 Clostridiaceae bacterium
GCGCTGCTTTGCGCCGCTCCCGGCGGGCCGAAACGGCGGTCCGCAGACGCGCTACCCGGTCCGCGGACCGCTGCGCCAGACGGTCCGCCAGCGCCCGCACGGGACGAAACGCCCCGGCGCAAAATCGGCGCAGAACCGACGCCGCACACAGCAGCGGCTTTTGAAGCAGCGGCCCGACGCCCCGCAGGAACAGCAGAAACCCGCCGGTAGCCGCCAGCAGCTCCGGCAGCCGCCACATGCCGTCGGTATAGCCGAGGCAGGCGGCAAACAGAGCCCCGAACGCGCAAAAGCAAAACAGCAGATCGCAGACCGCCGTTGCGCGCCGGCCGTCGCCGAAGAGCGCGCGCAGAAAGCCGAACGCGAGATAGAGCGCGCCGAGCAGAAAGCCGACGCCGCCGAACGAAAGGAACGTCCGGACCTGAGTCAGAAGCGGTTCGCTGTATCTCATCGCAGCAGTCTTGCAAACAGGCCCGCCTTCTTCGGCGCGTTGTCCAGATAGCAGAACGAACGAAACGTCCCTTCCAGCAGCAGCTCGCCCAGGTCGTTGTTGAACGAGAGCACGCGCAGCCCTTCGCCGGCAATCTGCAGCTCTCCCTCCACGGTATAGGCGGTTGCGGCGCCGTCGTCAAACGAATCGACGTCGGTCACGCCGGTCAGCTTCAGCCGCTTGCGGTCCTCCAGCAGCAGGTTGTGGTGCTGCAGCGTCTTGAGTTCTTCCGTCATAAAAAAACCTCCCTGTGCATCCTATGACAGGGAGAAACCGGATATGCGTCAGGGCAGGATCTGATACATGGAGGACGCGTCGTTCTTTGTGGCGTATTCGCTGACCTGCAGCACCTTTGCGCGCAGCAGCCGCTCCCCCATCTGGATTTCGAGCACGTCGCCCTCCTTCACGTCATAGGAGGCGCGGGCGATCTTGCCGTTGACCGAAACCTTTTTCGCGTCGCAGACCTCGTTGGCAATCGTGCGCCGCTTGATGATGCGCGAGACCTTGAGGTATTTGTCGAGTCTCATGGCTTCTCCTTTCCCCTCTTCCGGGACGAAATGAGGCCGCCCTGCGGCGGCCTCTGAGGGTCATGCTTATTTCACAGCGTTCTTGAGCGCTGCGCCGGCCTTGAAAGCGGGGGCCTTCGCCGCTGCAATTTTGATCGCCGCGCCGGTCTTCGGGTTGTGACCGGTTCTTGCCGCTCTTTCCTTCACTTCAAAGGTACCGAAGCCGATCAGCTGGACTTTTTCACCGGCTTTGAGCGCGTCCGTAATGGAAGCAAGCACGGCGGCGACGGCCTTGTCGGCGTCCTTCTTGGAAAGCTCGGCTTTTGCTGCGACTGCATTGATCAATTCAACTTTATTCATGGTTGTTCCTCCATAAAATATATTTTCCATAAGAATGCGCCTTGCAGTCATGCGCACCCTTAATTGGATTCCTGTTTCTTTGCCTCGGCCCAGAGCTTGTCCAGCTCTTCAATCGGGGTGGAAGGCATATCGATCCCGCGCTGCGAAGCGAGGTCCTCGACCCTGAGGTAACGCGAAAGGAACTTGTTGCTCGCGGCGGTCAGCGCCTGCTCCGGGTCGACCTTCAGAAAGCGCGCCACGTTGACGACCGAGAACAGCACGTCGCCCAGCTCGTTTTCGATCTGCGCGGGGTCGCCGCCGCTCTGGGCTGCCCTGAGCTCTTCCAGTTCGCTGTGCAGCGCTTCCCACGCGCCGTCGACGGTCGGCCAGTCGAAGCCGGCCTTCTTTGCTTTTTTCTGAATCTTTTCGGCACGCATGAGGGCGGGCAGCTCCAACGGCACCTTCTGCATGGCTTCGCCCTGCGTCTTCTGCTTTTTGCTTTTGCGCTTGATGGCGTCCCAGTTGTCGAGCACCTGTTCGGTGGAATCCACCTGCACCGTGCCGAACACGTGCGGATGGCGCTCAATCAGCTTTTTGCAGATACCGTCGCAGACGGCGCCGATGTCGAACGTCCCCTGCTCCGCTTCCATCTGCGCGTGGAAGACCACCTGCAGCAGCACGTCGCCGAGCTCTTCGCAAAGCAGGTCCTTGTCGTCCTTGTTGATCGCTTCGATCACTTCATAGGTCTCTTCGATCAGAGAACGCTTGATGCTCGCGTGGGTCTGTTCGGCGTCCCACGGGCAGCCGCCCGGCGCGCGCAGGATCGCCATGATCTCGCAAAGGTCGGAAAACCCGTAGGTTTCCTTCTGTTGATAGTCTGTCATATTGCCTTACCTCATTGCATCTATTCTACCCCAATAATCTGAATTTTGCAAGGACTTTAGCAATTTTTTCTCCTTTTGGTAACATTTCCACATCATCCTTGGCAATTCCCCGGACGGCAAACAGCACAATGACATAAATCCCGCCGCCCACAAGGATTGCAAGCACCGTTGACACCTTGGCGTTGAGCTGCATCGCCACCGCCAGAAGCTTGTAGGCAAGGAACGCACAAGCGCCGCAGGCCCCCGCGGCAAGCAGCGGCTTGAGGAAGACGGAAACGAAGTTCGGCTTCACCTTCGTCACGCGCAGCAGCGCCGTCAGGTTGATCGCCAGCATCACGGTATACATGACGACCGTGCTCACCGGCGCGCCGTGAATGTTGATCTTCGGGTTGCCGATCAGGATGAAGTTCATCACAATCTTGATGACCGAGCCGATCGCGATCGTTTTGACCGGGATATCCATCCGGCCCACCGCCTGCAGCATGTTGGTGATCGGCGACGTGGTGGAAAACAGGAACATGCCCAAGCCGTAGACCACCAGCAGCGGCGCCGAGATCGGCGCGGTGTGCGCTTCGGTGGGATACAGCAGCTTGAGGATCGGCTCCGCCAGCGCCGCCATGCCGAAGCCGGCCGGCAGCGCGACCAGCATACAGATGCGCAGCGCGGATTCGATCGTCACCTTGATTTCGCCGCGGTCCTTGCGGTGCCAGGCGGCGGAAAGCACCGGAATGGCGCTGATGCCGAGCGTCAGCGTGATGGTCGGAATCAGGTTGCGCAGGTTCAGCACGGAGCCGTGGGCCCCGTAGATATAGTTGGGAATGTTCTCGTTCAGCGTGCCGGCGGCGGTGATGGACGCGCCGTACATGCCCTTGATGACGTCCATGCCGACCTCCACGGCGTGGGCCAGACGGTTGCGGATGGTGAAGTCGTCGATCAGATTGGAAAGGTTCAGAATCAGCGAGGTCAGCGCAATCGGCGCGGCGATGCGGATGATCTGTCTGCGCAGATCGTAGTCGCTGCGCGGCTGCGGCGAATTGACCAGCTCCTCGCGCGTGAAGCCGAGGCCGTGGCGCTTGGCGTGCAGGAAGAGATAGCAAAGCCCGATCATGGAGCCGATCGTAACGCCCGAAATCGCCACCGCGGCGGCATAGGGATACATGGCGGCCAGAAACTCCGCTTCGGAATGGACGTCCTGACCGAAAGCATGGAACAGGCCGTCCACATTGCCGGCATGGTAGCGGGCCAGCTGGTGCTTGAAATAGACCGTGGTGGCGGCAAGGCCGACGACCATCTTGATCCCCGCTTCAATCACCTGCGACACACCGGTCGGCGTCATATTCCGCAGGCCCTCATAGTAGCCGCGGAACGACGACATCATGCAGCAGAACAGGATGCACGGGGCCACGACCAGCACGCTGACGTAGTTCATCGGCGCCTTGACCGCGTAGGAATACGGCACTGCCAGCAGCATCAGCAGCAGCGTGCCCACGCCGCCCACAAGGAAGAACAGCTTGCGCGACACGCGGAAGATCGCTTTCGCGTCGCGCATCCGGCCGGCCTCCACGTTCTGGCTCACCAGCTTGGAAACGGCGATGGGCAAGCCCGCCATGGAGATGGCGTAAAGCGGATTGTAGATCGCGTATGCGCCCTGGAAATAACCGTAACCCTCCGAAGTGATCAGATTGACCAGCGGGATCTTATACAACGCGCCGATGATCTTGACCAGAACGGTGGCGATGGCCAGCACGCCGGCGCCGGTCAGCAGCGACTGTTTTTTTCGTTCAGCCATGATGATGTCTCCTTATCCCAAAAATTCATGCAGCAGCGAGTCTTCCGGCACCAGAGCCGGGGCGACCGCCGGAAAAACGTCCAGCTTTTTGCGCAGCAGCACCGCGTCTTCGTCATAGGGCGTGCCGGGCGGCAGCTGCCGCAGCAGCGCGATCGCTTCGTCCCGGAACACGCAGGGCTCATAGGGGTGGATGGAATCGATGCGCAGGTCGGCGCGGTCGGAAAACGGGAAGAGATAGCGGTCCTCCCCCTTGCGCACGCCGCCCCAGAGATAGAACGTATGCTCCACCGGCGAGGCGCGGAACTGAAAGTCGCGCACCAGGCGGCGGATGAAGCGCAGGTCGCGCTTGGTGAACAGGATGCTGCCGTCCTTCGTCACGCGCGACGACACGCTGACGTAGAGTTTGAAGAGCGCCGACCGGTCCAGCGGGTCGCAGATCAGCGGGTTCAGCGCGTGCAGGCCCTCCACGATGACGAGATCGTCCTTTTCCACCGTCAGCGGCACGAGCGCTTTCTCGCGCTGCCGGCGTTCAAAGTTGAACCGCGGCAGCAGACAGCGGTTGCTGCGGATCAGGTCGCCGAGCGTCCGCTCCAGACAGGGCAGATCGAGCGAATGAACGGTTTCGTAGTCGGGCGTGCCGTCTTCAAACAGCAGCGGCTCGCTCGGGTCCAGATAAAAGTCGTCCAGCGAGATCGTATGGGCGCGCACGCCGTGGGAGCGGAAGGCATCCCTGAGCAGGCGGGCCGTGGTGGTTTTGCCGGAGGAGCTGGGCCCCGCCAGCATCACGAGCCTTGCGCCCGGGCGGGAAAGCACGGTTTCAGCCGCCTGCCGCACCTGCGTGTGGAACGCGCGTTCACACGCGGCAATATAGTCCCGCGGGTCCGACATTGCGGCCGACGCGATGTCGTCAGCGTCAAAAAAGCGTTTCAAGCCGTCATGCTCCTTCCCCGGCGAACACCTCGTCGTAGAACGTGAGGATCCGCCCCTTGCGTTCGATCAGCTCGTCGAACCGGTCGATATATTCATACGGATATTTATGGTTGAAAATGCGTTCCAGATCCACCGAAAACGGCGAGCGCAGCTTGGTCACCGCCCCGGCGCCCACGGCGAGCACCGTGTGCGTTTCCTCCATCATGAAGATGTTGTAGCGGCAGGCGTAGCCGGGCTTTGCCCAGCCCACGTTTTCGAGGTTCCCCAGGCAGTTGCTCTGGCGGTACATATAATAGGGGCGGTAGCCCTCCTCGGTCAGACGGCGCATCGCGTAGGAGAGCATCTCCTCCGCGGCCTCCACCGAGCCGGTCTCGAGCTGCCTGGTCACGAGCGTCGAGGCGCGCTTATGCGCCAGCGTATGCACGGTGACGTTTTCGGGCGAGAACGACAGCGTTTTTTCCAGCGTCTGCCGGAACGACGCGGGCGTATCGGTCGGCAGCCCCGCAATCAGGTCCATGTTGATGTTGCAAAAGCCGTGACGGCGGGCCATGCGCAGCGCTTCTTCGGTCTGCGCGCTCGTGTGGCGGCGGCCGATCGTGCGCAGCACGTCGTCGGAGAACGTCTGCGGGTTGATGCTGATGCGGGTGGCGCCGGCCGCCGTGATAACGTCAAACTTTTCATCCGACACGGAATCGGGCCGGCCGGCCTCAATGGTGAACTCCGTCTGCGGCGTGAGTTCAAAATTTGCGCGGATCGCGTCGGTCACGGTGCGCAGCCCCTCGGCCGAAAGCGCGGTGGGCGTGCCGCCGCCGATATAGACCGTTTCGAGGTGCAGATCCCGCTGCTTCGCCAGCGCGGCGGTCGCTTCCAGCTCGCGGCAAAGCAGGTCGATATAGCGCGGCATCAGCTTTTTCGCCTGCTCGTTGGAATGCGACACGAACGAGCAGTAGCTGCACCGGCTGGGGCAGAACGGGATGGAGACGTAAAGCGAAAACGACCGCGGCCCGCTTTCCAGCGTGATCGGCGTTTCGGTCTTCGCCACCGAGAGCGCGAGGGCCGTCTTTTCGGCGCTGACGCGCAGTTCGGTCCGGAAGTATCCGGTTGCCGCTTCTTCGCCGAAGCGGTTTGAAAGCGTCAGCATCAGCTTGGCGGGCCGCACGCCCGTGAGGATACCCCAGGGCGGCGTATAGCCGGTGAGCGCCCGCAGCAGATCGTAGAGCAGCTGCACCATGCGGCGCTCATAAAGGTCCGCTTCCCGCTCGCCGAAAACGCACTCCGCCGCGGACACGTCCTGCGCCTTTTCGGCGGTTTTGCCCAGCAGCGCATAGGAAACGCGCAGCGATGCGCCGCCCGGCAGCGGCCGCAGCGACGTGACGACGCAGTCTGCTTCGTCGTTGCGTCTGTCCGTCACCGCGATTTTGGTGGACGGAAAAAAGACGCGCAGCAGCTTTTCGGTCTCATATTGAAAGGTGTGGTTGTCTATGACTAAGTTCATGATAAGCTCCGAACGAATTTACAGATATGGATTATACTTGCGCTCGTGCGCGAGCGTGGTCTCCGGGCCGTGGCCGGGCAGCACGCGGCAGTCCCCTTTCAGCGCGGCAAGGCGCCGCACGGAGGAAAGCAGCTGCGCCGTGTTCCCCGTGGGCAGATCGGTGCGGCCCACGGATTCCCGAAAGAGCGTGTCGCCGGCAAAGAGAACGTCGTCCAGCAGATAGCACACGCTGCCGCGGGTGTGGCCGGGCGTATGCAGCACGCGGATTTCTCCCTGCGCAAACGGGAGCGTGTCGCCGTCCCGCACAAGAACGTCCGCTTTCTCTGCGCGCGGCAGGCCGGCAAACGCCGGGTGGCGCAGCGACAGGCCGTCGTCCGTCAAAAACGCTTGTTCGCTTTCGTGCAGCACGATTTTGCCGCCGAAACGCGCGTTCAGCTGCGCGAGGCCGAGCGTGTGGTCGTGGTGGCCGTGAGTCAGAAGGATATAGTCGAGCTGTTCGACGCCCATCCGGCGCAGCGCGGCTTCCAGCGTTTCGTCGTACCACCCGGGGTCGACCGCAAAGCTGCGGCCGGACGCCGTATCGCGGACAAGCCAGCAGTTCGTCGGCAGAAAGCCGACCTCACAGACCTGAATGATCAGCTTCATTTCAGCCTTTCCTTTCCCAGATGTCGGTGTCGAGCAGCATCGTCACGGGGCCGTCGTTGCAAAGCGACACCTGCATATCGGCGCCGAAGACGCCCGTTTCCACCTGCTGCACGCCGTTTTGCCGCAGCTGTTCGCAGTAATAACGATACAGCGCCTCGGCCTGTGCGGGGGGCGCGGACGGCGTGAACGAGGGCCGCCGGCCGTGCGACACGTCGGCGCACAGCGTGAACTGCGACACCGCCAGCGCGGCGCCGCCGATCTGAACGAGCGACAGGTTCATTTTGCCGTTTTCGTCCTCGTTGATGCGCAGCTCGGCCGTCTTTCTTGCAAGCAGCTCGGCCTGCGCCTTGCCGTCGCCGTCCATCACGCCGAGCAGTATGAGGTAGCCGACGCCGATTTTGCCGACGGTTTTGCCGTCAACGTCGACCTGCGCGTGCGACACGCGCTGGATAACAGCCTTCATGGGATAGTCCTCCGCGTTTGTTCAGTGTGAAGTGTGGAGTATGCTCAAAGCCCCGAGCGTTCCACCGCGAGCACGCCCTTGATCTTTTTGAGCTTTTCGCTCAGGTTTCTAAGGTGCTCGGCGGAATTGACCGTGATGGTCAGATAGATCACCGCGCGGCTGTCCTTGCTCTCCTTGGTAAACAGCGAGTGGATCATGACGTGCATATTGGCCAGCGCCGTGGAAAGGTCGGCCAGCATGCCCACGCGGTTGATACAGGTCACGCCCAGCGTCACGCGGTAATCGCTCTTGGCCTTCTGGTCCCAGGCGGCCTTGACCCAGCGCTCCGGTTCGGCGCAAAGGGCGATGTTCTTGGGTACGTTGGGGCACTGGCGGGTGTGGATGGAAACGCCGTGGCCGCGGGTGATGAAGCCGATGATCTCGTCGCCCGGCAGCGGGTCGCAGCAGCGCGAAAACTTGACCAGGCAGTTGTCGATGCCCTCGATGATGATGCCCTCGGGCGAGCGCATGACCTTTTTGGGCGGCTGCACCGGCGGGAGCTCTTCTCCCTTGGGCTCTTCGCCGTTCTCTTTCTGAAGCCGCGCGTAGTCCTCTTTGATCCGCGGCATGATTCTGGTGAGCGTCAGACCGCCGTAGCCGATGGAGGCGTACATGTCGTCCACCGAGGAAAAGCGCTGCTTTTCGGCAATCTTCTGCAGGAATTCCAGCATCTGCTTTTCGGGCAGGACGATGTTGTTGCGGCGGAATTCGCGTTCCACCTCGGCGCGGCCCTCCACAATGTTTTCGTCGCGCTTTTCTTTTTTGAACCAGCTCTTGATCTTGGAGCGCGCGGAGCTGGTCTTGGCAATCTTCAGCCAGTCGCGGCTGGGGCCGCGGGGATTGGTCGTGGTCAGAATCTCGATGATTTCGCCGTTGTTGATCTTGTGGTCCAGCGTCGTGATGCGGCCGTCCACCTTGGCGCCGATCATTTTGGAGCCGACCGCCGAGTGAATGGCGTAGGCGAAATCCACGATGGACGAGCCCATCGGCAGCGAGATCACGTCGCCCTTGGGCGTGAACGCAAACACCTCGTCGGGCGTGAAATCGGTCTTGATCACGTTGACGATCTCTTCCACGTCGTCGCTTTCCTTCTGGTTTTCCAGAAGCTGGCGGATCCACGCGAGGCGTTCTTCAAATTTGTCTTTGCCCTCAATGCCCAGCTTATACTTCCAGTGCGCCGCAATACCGTATTCCGCGGTGTGGTGCATTTCCCAGGTGCGGATCTGCACTTCGAACGGGATGCCGGCCTTGCCGATCACCGTGGTGTGCAGCGACTGATACATGTTGGGCTTCGGGGTGGAGATATAGTCCTTGAAGCGGCCCGGCAGCGGGTTGAACATATCGTGGATGATGCCGAGGCAATAGTAGCATTCAAACACGGAATCCACGATGATGCGCACCGCGTAGATATCGTAGATCTCGTCGATCGTGCGGCCGAGCATATAGGTTTTGCGGTAGATACCGTGCACCGACTTGATGCGGCCCGAAAGGTGGGCGTTGGGCACGTCCCGGTGCACCCGTTCGGCAATCTCCTTCTGGATGCTGTCGAGAAAGGCCTGGCGCGATTCCACCTGCGATTCCAGCGTTTTGGAGATTTCCTCATACGCTACGGGGTCCAGATAGCGGATTGCGAGGTCCTCCAGTTCCTCCTTGAACGCGCGGATACCGAGCCGGTGCGCGATGGGGGCGTAGATTTCCAGCGTTTCCTTGGCCTTGAAGCGGCGCTTTTCTTCGGGCATATAGGAGAGGGTGCGCATATTATGCACCCGGTCGGCCAGCTTGATGATGATGACGCGGATGTCGCGCGCCATGGCCAGGAACATCTTGCGGATGTTTTCGCTTTGCTGCTCCTCCTGCGAGGCGGAAAACGGGATCTGACCGATCTTGGTCACGCCGTCCACCAGCTGCTCCACCGATTCGCCGAACGAGGCCTTCACCTGCTGATCCGTCACGGGCGTGTCTTCCACCACGTCGTGCAGCAGCGCCGCACAGATGGAATCGCCGTCCATGCCCATTTCGGCCAGGATCTGCGCCACGGCCACCGGGTGGATGATATAGGGTTCGCCCGAGCGGCGCAGCTGGCCCTCGTGGGCGTTGCGCGCAAACACGTAGGCCTGTGTGATGCGCGTGATCTCCGCTTCGGGGAACGAGGATTCGCGCAGCGTTTCAAGCAGCTTTTCAAAGCCGTATTCGCCCTGTTGTTCCGTCATGGTCCGTCTTCCTCCTTTCGTTTATTGCGCCATCTGCCGCACCTGCTGCAGCAGAACGGACTGTTCCAGATCGACCTTTCGCTCGCCGTTGACGGCGAGGCAGCCGTTTTCATCCTCGGCAACAACGCCGAGCTCCCGCAGCACGTCGAGCGTGAGCAGCACCCTGCCCGCCTCGCTGCCGTCGCCGCCGAGCCGGTAGCACAGCAGATCAACGTCGTCCTGCGAAAGAATATGATCGCGCACGCAGCGGTAGACCTGCGCCGCAAACGCGCGGTCGGGCAGGCACCGGCGCACCGTTTCGGGCGTGACGCCGTCGCCGCGGCGGACCCGCTCGTAGGTTCTTGCCGCGTCCAGCACCAGCCGGTCGTCGGTGCCGGAAAGGCGGATGCTGCGGATATAGATGCTCACCCGGCGCATGCCCATGTATTCGTTCGGCTCCAGCCGGACGGCAAGGTCGAGCACGTCGCCCGGCACATAGGGGAACCGTTCCGCGGGAACGCCGAACTGCAGCGCCTGCAGATGATCGCTCCCGCGCTGCAGCTGCAGGCGGACGTGCTTGCCGCCGCCGATGGGCTGCACGCTTTGCAGCGTGAGCGAGAACAGGCCGAACAGCGGCTGCGGGTTGCCCGCGCCGAAGGGCTCGAGCATGGAGATCACCGGCAGCAGATCGGCCGAGATGAAGCCGGGCCGCAGTCTGCAGTCGAGCTGCAGGGCGGGATAAGGCATTTCCACCTGCCGGGCGTATTGGTTGATTCGTTCGCGGAATGCCGGAATATCCTTTGTTGCAATGCCGAAGCCCGCCGCCAGCGGATGACCGCCGAAATGGGTCAGCAGGTCGCGCACGGAATCGATGGCGTCATAGAGCGAAAAGCCCTCCAGACTGCGGCCGGAGCCCTTTGCCTCGTCGCCGTCGCAGGTGATGACGATGCAGGGCTTGCCGAACCGTTCCGACAGCCGGGCCGCCACAATGCCGATGACGCCCCCGTGCCAGCCTTCGCCGCTGAACACGAGCACGCGGTCAAAGCGGAGCTCGGGCTGCCGCAGCAGCTGTTTTTCGGCCTCCTGCATGATGCTTTGCTCCAGCGACTGGCGCACGCCGTTGCAGTCGGAAATCTTCTGCGCCAGCTGCCTCGCCGTTTCGTCGTTATCGGATATCAGCAGCTCGAACGCCTCGTCGGCGCGGTCGATCCGCCCCACGGCGTTCAGGCGCGGCACGATGGAAAACGCAACGGAGCCCGCCGTCAGCGCCCGCGGCGCGGCCATGGCTGCCTGCCTGAGCGCGGCAAGGCCGTGGTTGCCGCCGGTGTTGAGCTTGCGCAGACCGTATTTGACGATGGTGCGGTTTTCGCCCGTCAGCGGCACGACGTCGGCAATGGTGCCCACGGTGATCAGGTCGGCAAAGTCGTCGAGAATCGCTTCGTCCTCCCCTTCCGACAGCGCGCAGCAAAGCTTGAACGCCACGCCGACGCCCGCCCAGTCCTTAAACGGGCTGGGGCAGTCGGGCCGGTGGGGGTCCACAACGGCTTCGGCGCGCGGCAGAACGGCGCCGACCCTGTGGTGGTCGGTCACAACCAGGCGCATGCCGCACTGATAGATATAGTCGGCCTCCTCCAGCGCGGAGATACCGTTGTCCACGGTCACGATCAGCCTGACGCCGTCGTCTCTGAGGCGCGCCACGGCGCGTTTGTTCAGACCGTAGCCCTCGCTGTTGCGGTCGGGAATATAGCAAAGCACGTCGGCGCCGAGCGCCTCCAGAAACAGATACAGCAGCGACGAGGCCGTCACGCCGTCGGCGTCGTAATCGCCGAACACGGCGATGCGCTCGCCCGCGTCCAGCGCGCGGTGAATCTCCCGCGCGGCCTTGTCCATGTCGCGGATCGAAAACGGGTCGCACAGCGGCGCGTCTTCGCGCATAAAGGCTTCGATCTGCGCGTCTTCGGTGATGCCGCGCGACGACAGCAGCAGCGCGGCGAACGGATCCAGTCCGTGCGCGTCCGCAATGGCGGCGGCGGTTTCTTTATTGACCGAAGCGACGTGCCAGAGCTTTCTGTGCATCACGCGTCTCCCCCTTTCATTCGGTTTGGTTGGTTTCTGTCTGATAGGCAAGAATCTCTTTCAAAAAGATAATCCCGTATGATTCATATTTTTGCAAGCTGACACCGGGCACCGTCAGTAAGCTCTGCAACGACGGATGATCCAGAAGCGTCATTTTCTTCAGCGTCAGATCACTAAAAACGGCAGAAGGTGAAATCCCCTTCTTTTGACCGATTTCAATACAAAGCTTCTTCAATCGCGCAAACAGAACCGGATCAGGTTGACCTTCAAACGCTGCCGTCTTATTGCCTCTGTTGTGCATCTTCGGCCTGTCCGCCATCCGCCGCACGTGTCTGCTGCGGAAAAGCACGTCCTTCGCCGCGCCGGTGCAGCGCAGCACGCCGTTTTGCAGCTGCAGGAGCCCCTGTTCGCACAGGAAGGCGACGCGCGATTCAATCTCGCTTTCGGCCATGTCTGAAAGCAGGCCGAACGTGGAGTTTTCGCCGTAACGTTCCGCCGCCTCGGCGCGGCCCTTGAGCACGGCGACGACGGCTGCGCGTGCCGCGGCATCCTTCAGCCGTGCGACGCAGGAAAGAATCTTCTGCGCCGTTTCGGTCTCGTCCACCGAAAGCCGGCTGCCCAGGCACCCGCTGCAGTTGCCGCAGGGCGCGGACAGTTTTTCGCCGAAATACGCGAGGATGAACTGCCGCAGGCAGCCCTCGTAATCGGCGTACTCCTCCATGATCCGCAGCTTTTCCAGCCGGTTTTGCCGCAGCGCGGCTGCCTCGGCTTCGGTCAGCGCCTCGTTCTCTTCGGGGTTGTCGATGAAATAGCGCTGGATTGCGAGATCGCTTTTTTTGAACAGCAGCACGCAGTCGGCCGCACTGCCGTCTCTGCCGGCGCGTCCGGCCTCCTGATAGTAGCTTTCCATGTCGCCGGGGATATTGAAATGGATCACGAACGAGACGTTCGATTTGTCAATTCCCATGCCGAAGGCGTTGGTGGCGACCATTACGCGCTTGCGGTCAAACAGAAAATCGTCCTGATTCTTTCGCCGCGTCTCCGCGTCCATGCCCGCGTGGTAGCCGGCGACGCTGTAGCGCAGCTCCGAGAGCGCTTCGCAAAGCTCATCCACCTTTTTGCGCGAGCTGCAGTAGACGATGCCGCTCTTGTCGGCGTAAAGGTCGAGCCGGCGGCGCAGGGCGACGAATTTCCGGCGCGGGTGCTCCACCTCGAAGCAAAGGTTGGGCCGGTCAAAGCTGCCGCTGACAAAGTGAGGCGTCTGCAGCTCCAGCAGCCGGACGATATCGTCTTTGACCCGCGGCGTGGCCGTGGCGGTCAGGGCGCAGACCGGCGGCCGCACGGGCAGAGAGCGGCAGAACGACGCAATCTGCAGATAGCTGGGGCGGAAATCGTGGCCCCACTGCGACACGCAGTGCGCCTCGTCCACCGCAAGCAGCGACACCTCCAGCCCTGCAACCGCCGCCCGGAACGAGGGCAGCGCCAGCCGTTCGGGCGCCACGTAGATCAGCTTGTAGCGGCCCTTCGCCATGCGCAGCAGCACGGTCTCCATCTGGCGCGGCGACAGCGACGCGTTGAGAAAGGCGGCCCGCACGCCGTTTTGCACCAGCGACTGCACCTGATCCTTCATCAGCGAGATCAAGGGCGAGACAACCAGCGTGACGCCCGGCAGCAGCAGCGCCGGCAGCTGAAAGCAGACGGACTTCCCCGCCCCGGTGGGCATCACGGCAAGGGCGTCTTCGCCCCGCAGGAGCGCTTCGGCCACCTCCCGCTGGCCCGGGCGGAACGAATCGAAGCCGAACACGTCCCGCAGCGTTTGCAGCAGCACGGACTCAGACATAGAACTTTTTGCTCAGCCACGCGCGCATGTGCTTGCTGGAATAGCAGTAGCTCAGAAACGCAAGCAGCACCAGCGTGGAGATGAAAACGATCATGCCGATATAGAACGCCTTGGTGAAGCCGCGGTTGATCTGCAGAATGGAGCCGATCACCACGGCGGCAAGGCCGATGTCGAAGTCGATGGCGGCGGCCTGCAGCACCCAGTGCCGCTTTTTGCGGCGCACCCAGATCATATAGACCAGCGCTTCAAGCGCCAGAAACAGCACGATGGGCAAAACGCTGTCGTAATACCACTTCGCCTTGGATTCGTAGCGCATGACGAAAAAGAAGAAGATATAGAACGCCACCGCGGCCGTGTCGAAGGCCCACATCAGATAGGGCCGCAGCTTTTTGGTGAAGAACGGGAACACGAACACGACCCACAGAAGCAGGCTCGTGGCGTTGATATAGAACGACCAGAACCCGTCGGCATAGAAGATGGCGTTGGCCAGCGAGCAGACGATGTTGGGAATCAGCATAATGACCGTGATCAGATAGGCCACAAAGCGCCGGCGCATATGCTTCGGCACAAACGGCGTTTCGGCAAACGGCGTTGGCTGCTGCGGCTGCGGCTGCGCGGCGTTCGGGTCCAGCACGGGCGTGCCGCAAAGCGCGCAGCGCGCCGCGGAGGCGTCCAGCTCCACCCCGCAATGCACACAGTATGACATGGTCTTTCCCTCCTATTCCCGGTTGCTTTCCACCTTGACGTGCACGCCCGCCTTGACCAGGCGCGTGAACAGCGCGCGTTCGATTGCGGCGTCGCGGTAGCAGTTGGACACCGTCAGACACAGCGTGTCGCCGCAGGTGATGACGCCGCAGCGCCCGCCGTTGCGCTGGCCGGGGCCGGTGAAAAACATATATTTTTCGATATACGGATACATCTCTTCGGGCAGCTCCACACGGCCGATGTTCGACAGCAGCGCCGTGGTGGTCTGCTCGGCGGTGACGGCAAACGAGATGCCGACGCCGAGGTCCTTGATGAGCAGTGGCGTGGCCCGCAGCAGCGGGTTGCGCTCCACCTTCATGTTCTGGGTCATCATGGAATTGAGAAACTTCTTTTCGTTCTGCAGCTGCATCTGCAGTCTGACCAGGCGCACGATCTCGTCAAAGCCGTAATCGCCCATGGCGGGGTTCAGCTTGATGCGCAGGCAGACCACGAAGTTGCGCAGCGTTTTTGAAGGGAAGTGGCGGCGCAGATTGACCGGCACCTGCACGCAAAGCTCCTTCGGCTTCTTTTTGCCGTCCGGCTGCATGTGATAGTGGATATCCAGCAGCAGCGCCACGAGGTATTCCGTCACCGTGCAGTCCCAGCGGCGGGCGGCCTGCTTCACCTGCGCCGCCGACATGACGCCGACCGTATAGTTGCACAGGTGGCGGCCCTCTTTTTCGCTCACGGCGTGATAGACCGCTTTGTCGTGGCGGTCATATTTCGCTTTGGAGCTGGCGTATTGCCGGTAGGCGTCGCTTTGCTCCTCTTCCGTGGGCGGGTCGCCGAGGTTCAGCACCGCCCCGCCGGGCGGGATTTCGGCCCCGCGCAGACGCAGATACTGCGCCGCGAGGGTGGAAACGAACACCGTGTTGGCGTAGCCGTCGCCCAGTGCGTGAAAGAAGTCCACCGCAATCCGGCGGTCGTGGTAATAGACGCGGAACAGAAAGCCGCGGTTTTCCTTGAAATTGATGCGGTAGCAGATGTTCTTAACGTCGGGCTGCACTTCCGGGATCTGGGGATTCTTTTCAAAATAATGCCAGAAGAAGCCGTGCTTGATCTTGACGTCGAAGGTCGGAAACCGGGGAAGCACCTGTTCAAGCGCCTGCTGCAGCAGCGCGGGATCGACCGTTTCGCGCAGCTCCACGCCGACGCGGAACACGTTGGACCACGTGCGCGAATTCTGGCCCGGAAAGATCTTGGCCGCGTTGTCGAGCTGATACCAGTCCTGTCCTGCGTTCTTCAAGGCTATACTCCCCTCATTTTAAGATTATAGAGTATTATACTATATTCGGCGCCGTTTGGCAATGAAAAACGCAAAAAAAGTGAAAAGGGGCGTTGCGTTTTTGCACCGCCGTGTGGTATGATAGGGACAAAGCGCGGGAAAGGAGGAACGGCCGTGAAACGCTTTGTGATTGAAAAGAACGACGCCGGCCAGCGGCTCGACAAGTTTCTCAGCAAAACCGTGCCGAATCTGCCGCAGTCGCTGCTGTATAAATCCATCCGGCTCAAGCGCATCAAGCTCAACCGCAAACGCGCCGAGATCGGCACGCGGCTGCAGGAGGGCGACGTGGTGGAGGTCTATCTGAACGACGAATTCTTCACCCCCGCGCCCGCGCGTTACGACTTTCTTTCCGCGCCGAAGGCCCTCGACGTTCTCTATGAGGATGACAACATCCTGCTGCTCAACAAAAAGGCCGGGCTGCTTTCGCACCCGGACGACAGGGAGTATATAGACACGCTGATTACGCGCGTCAAGCGCTATCTTTATGAGAAGGGCGAATACGACCCCGCAAACGAGCAATCGTTCACGCCGTCATTGGTCAACCGGATCGACCGCAACACGTCGGGCATCGTCATTGCCGCCAAGACCGCCGAGGCGCTGCGCATTCTGAACCAGAAGATGAAGGACCGCGAGCTGCACAAGTATTACCTCTGCGTCATTCACGGCGTCCCCGATGAAAAGGAAGGCCTGCTCGAAGGCTGGCTTTGGAAGGATGAAGCAAAAAACAAGGTCTTCATCCACAAGCAAAAGAAGAACCCCGACGACAGAGCCATCCGCACAAAATACCGCGTGCTGCGCGAAGGGAACGGCCTGTCGCTTTTGGAAATCGACCTGCTGACCGGGCGCACGCACCAGATCCGCGCCCACTTCGCTTCCATCGGCCACCCCCTGCTCGGCGACGGCAAATACGGCACCAACGCGCAGAACAAAAAGAGCGGGCTCAAAAAGCAGTGCCTTTGCTCCTATAAGCTGCAGTTCGATTTCACCACCGACGCGGGTCCGCTCGCCTATCTGAACGGCAAAACGTTCGAGATCAAGGACGTGTGGTTCCGCGAGGAGTTCGACACGCTGCAGGCATAATCAATCGCCGCTGCCGGCGACTGTCTTCAACAAGAAGGCGGTTCAGCCGGCAGCGTTTTTATGTGTAATTCTTAAAGCAGGCTGTTCCCGAAACGGTATGCTTCTTCCTGTTGCGCTTCTTTGACCGCTGCTTCGCCCGGATCATTGACGCCGCCGCAGAAGAGAGAACCGGCAAGCGCCGCTTTTTCAAAGCAGTCCACCCAGCCCTGCAGGCCGTTCACCGCTTTTTCGGGTGTTGCTTCTTCCTTTTCCGCCGCCGTTGAAAGGAGGTAGACGTGACGGAAGCGGTAATCCGACGCATAGAGCGGATTCAACCGGTCAAGCAGCGTTTTCATCTGTCCGCACATCTCGTAATAATAGATCGGGGTAACGAACACCAGTGTGTCCGCGTTTTTGACTTTTTCCGCAATTTCGATCGCGTCATCCTGCAGCACGCATTTTTGCGTCTTTTGACAGGACAAACAGCCGATGCAGAAGCGGAGCTCCCTGCCTTTCAGACTGATTTGCTCCACTTGATGCCCCGCTGCTTGCGCGCCGGCGACCAGATGCCCGGCGAGAATGTCGGAATTGCTTTTGGCGCGAAGACTGGTTGTGATAACAAGAACCTTGCTCATGGTGTTTCTCCTTTGTAAGAAAGTGTGATTGTGACGTTGCCGTTGCCGAGCAACCGGGTCAAGTCTGCCTCCGTCTGATCGACGATACTGCCAAGGCGCGTGTAGGCCCAGGTATTTGAGCCGTAGAACAAAACGATCTGATTGCCGGCATACAGCACGATATCTCCGGCTTTGGTTTTGATCTGACTGTCGTTTGCCGGCAAATGCGCGCCGAGAGAGCCGATCTGCTCAAAGCCGCCGTACATCGACATCGGAACGGTGAGCGCTTTGGACGAAACAAGGTCGGTCAGCGCACGGACCGCCTCGTTTTTCTCCCATGCCGCTTTGACTTCGGTGTCGTTGATAAAAAGGTGAAGCGTCTGTTCCATGTTCTGTTCCCCTGATTCAGATGGTATCGTCTCTGTTGTCTGTGCGTCAGTCTGCATGCTTTCCGAAACGTTGTTTTTCGTTTCCTGCGTCCGGGACGTCAGATCTTGCAGCCGCGCAGAAGCGGCGTTGTCCTGTGCCGGTCCGCAGGTAGAAAGCGCGAGCACCGCTGCCATGCAGAAGAGTCCCGCCATACACCTTAAAAGTTTCATATCTTTTATTTCAGATAGGCCGCAAAGAACTGTTCCAGCTTATCAAACGGAATCGCGTTCGTTTTGCCGCCGTCATACAGGTCGGTGTGCGATGCGCCGGGAATAAGCATCAGCTCTTTGTTGGCGGTGTACTTGCTGTTTTTGACCATGTCGGCATAGGCGTCTTTGCCGAAGTAGCAGGAGTGCGCCGCGTCGCCGTGAACGATCAGCACGGCGCTTCTGATTTCGTTGGAGTACTGCAGGATGGGTTGATTGAGAAAGCTTTCGCACCCGATCACGTTCCAGCCGCCGTTTGAGTTGAGCGAGCGTGCGTGATAGCCGCGTTCGGTCTTGTAATAGTCGTAATAATCCTTCACAAAATACGGCGCGTCATCGGGCAGCGGATCGATCACACCGCCGCCGAGGGTATATGCGCCGTTTTTCAGATCGGCAATGCGCTGAGCGCAGAGTGCCGCCCGTTTGTTGAACCGCGCTTCCTCGCTGTCTTCCGCGTCAAAGTATCCCTTTGCGTTCACGCGTGTCATATCGTACATCGTCATGACCGCCGTCGCCTTGACACGGGTATCCAGCGCCGCCGTGTTCAGCGCCATGCCGCCCCACCCGCAGATGCCGATGATGCCGATCCTGTCAGGATCGACCTCATCGCAGAGCGACAGATAATCCACAGCCGCCATAAAGTCTTCGGTGTTGATGTCGGGCGACGCCATATAGCGGACTCTGCCGCCGCTTTCTCCGGTAAACGACGGATCGAAGGCCATCGTCACAAAGCCGCGCTCTGCCATTGTCTGCGCATAAAGCCCGGCGCACTGCTCCTTCACAGCGCCAAACGGGCCGCAGACAGCGATCGCAGGCAGTCTGACGTCTGTGTTCTTCGGCACATACAGATCCGCCGCAAGCGTTATGCCGTAGCGGTTGACAAAGCGCACCTTGCACTGATCGACCTTGTCGCTCTTTTGGAATGTCTTATCCCACGCTTGCGTGAGCTTCAGCTCTTCCGGTTGCATCATAAAAAAGACCTCCAATGTCTTGATTGTTCCGTTTTCACGCCGGCAGACCGGTTCAAAACACAGCGCAAAGAAGAAAAACCTCTTTTGCCTCAATAGACAAAAGAGGTTCCTACTTATGGTGGACCTGAAGAGATTCGAACTCTCGACCTCTCGGATGCGAACCGAACGCTCTCCCAACTGAGCTACAGGCCCAAGCACTTGACATATTATATACGATGGATTCGTATTTTGCAAGTGTTTTTTCAATTTTTTTTATTTTTTCTTTTTCCGCTTCTGCAGCGCCTTTTTCACGAGCCGCCAGAGCACAACCGCAATCGTCAGATACATCAGCAGGCTCTTGCCCACCGTGGCGACGCGGGCCACCGACGCCGCCGTTTCGGTGAACGACGGATGCGTCAGCAGGTAGGCCGTGCAGCCGTTTTCAAAATAATCGAACCCGGCGAGGAGGAACGGCGCTGCGCGCAGGAAGTCTTTGCGGCGGCCGGTGTAGGCGCGCTTCATCAGCATGGCAAACAGCGGCGTATAGAACAGCGGGAAGACGCAGTCGAGCGGCAGCTCCACCTGCAGATAGAGCCGCTTTGCCTCTTCGGTCAGAAGCTGCACGAAGCGTTTCGCATCGGCAAACGACAGGCCCAGCGGGTTCAGGTCGAACGCCCGGATGCCGCGGGTCGTGCGTTCAATGGCCGGAAACAGCCAGATATCGGACACCGCGAGGATGGCGACCGTGCCGACGGCGAAGACGATCAGCCAGAGGTTGCGCTTTTGCTTTTTGGTCAATGCCATTGTCCTTTCCCCTTTTCAAAAAAGCGCCGGCAGGTTTTGTGCCGCCGGCGACTTTGTTATTTCAGCAGATACACGCGCGTCTCATAGGGACGGGTGAAGAAGCCGTTGTGAACGACCTGATTGAAGTCGTAGTTGCAAAGCACCAGCTCGGCCTTGCTCATGTCGAATTCGCTTTCCGCCACGCGGAAGTTCAGCTCCTCTTCGGCGAAGGAGCAGACCACCAGCAGCTTCTGGCCGTTGTAGCGGCGGATATAGGCAAACAGCTTGCGGCCGGTCTTCAGCATACGGAAATCACCGTAGCGGACGATCTCGTTTTCCTTGCGGAATCTGAGCAGCTTGCGGTAATAGTGCAGAATCGAGTTCGGGTCGGCCTCGGCGGCTTCCACGTTGATTTCGGGATAGTTCGGGTTGACCTCGAACCACGGCTTGTCGGCGGTGGTGAACCCGCCGTTCTTCGCGGCGGACCACTGCACCGGGGTGCGGCCGTTGTCGCGCGCGCCGTAATTGATCAGGCTCATGATGAACTTTT
Source organism: Clostridiaceae bacterium (assembly GCA_016290665.1). Classification (GTDB taxonomy): domain Bacteria; phylum Bacillota; class Clostridia; order Oscillospirales; family Acutalibacteraceae; genus UBA6857. The sequence goes on from JAEEUW010000034.1 coordinate 20,303, forward strand.
CGGGCAGGTGCATGCTCTTCATCAGCGCATAGGTGTTCACGCTCGACACATCGGGGAAGCGGTCGATGGAATCCAGGTGGATGTTGGTCATACCGATTTCCTGGCCCTGATAGATGAACGGCGTGCCGCTCTGGCAGATATACATCGTGGCCAGCATCTTGCCGCTTTCCACGCGGTATTTTTCGCTGCCGTAGCGCGAAATGATGCGCGGCTGGTCGTGGTTTTCCACATAGAGCGCGTTCCACGCCTTGCCGTAGAGCGCGGTCTGCCAGTTGTTATAGACCTTTTTGAGATAGCCCGGGCGGAACGGCGTGCGCACAAAGTTGGTCATGATATTGTCGGCGTTCATGTGCTGGAAGTGGAACATCATGTCGAGCACGGGGTTTTCGTCTTCCTTGATGAACTTGAGCGCCTTCTTCGGCGTCATCATCGGCGCTTCGCCCACGGTGAAGCAGTCGTATTCCATCTGCACGGCGCGGAACTCCTCGAGATATTCACGCAGGTGCGGGCCGTTGCTGTAATGCTCGATGCCCGTGGCGGTGGGCAGCGGGAAGCCGTTGGGCAGGCCTTCCTTTTTGGAGATGAACGTGATCACGTCCTCGCGGAAGCCGTCGACGCCGAGGTCGAGCCAGAAGCGGATGATCTGCTTGACCTCCTCGCGCACCTTGGGGTTGTCCATGTTGAGGTCGGGCTGACCCTTGGCAAAGACGTGCAGATAGTATTCGTCGATTTCGGGCACGTATTCCCACGCGCCGCCCTGGAAGGTGGACAGCCAGTTGTTGGGCGGTTTCTTGCCGCCCTTGCGGCCCTTGCGCCAGAAGTAATAGTCGTGATACGGGTTGTCGGGGCCCTTTTTGCTTTCCAGGAACCACTTGTGCTGGTCGGACGTATGGTTGATCACGAGGTCCATGATGATCTTCAGCCCGCGCTTGTGGGCTTCATCCAGCACCTTCTTGAACAGCTCCAGCGTGCCGTAATCCTTGGAAATATCGGTGTAGTCCGCAATGTCATAGCCGTAGTCCGCGTTGGGCGAGGGATACAGCGGTGAAAACCAGATTGCGTCCACGCCGAGACTCTTGATATAGTCGAGCTTGGAGAGCACGCCCTCCAGGTCGCCGATGCCGTCGCCGTTGCCGTCGCAGAACGAGCGCGGCCAGATCTGATAGACGGCAAGGTCCTTATACCACTGTGATGTTCTCTTTGCCATGTATTCTCATCCTTTCACTCGGTTTTTCTTTTGTTTTATTCTATCATACTGCCGGAAAAAAGGCAAGCGCCCCGCAGAAAGAAATCCATGTTTTTCTTTCACATCCCTTGCAAATCGGGAAAAAAAACAGATATAATAAACACAGCACCATTTTGAAAAGAGGTTCCCTTGCCATGAAAGAAAAACTCAAACACATCTTCGACGTCTACGGCGCGCCCGCGATCTGCCTGCTGGTCGGGCTGGTGTTTTTGTTCACCGGCATCGGCAAGGCGAAGAAGATCAACGTCTTCCCCACCGCGCCGGCGGAGATCGTCGATATCGAAATCATTCCCGGCGCCGCCGACGAAACAGACACCTACCGCGTCACGGTCCGCTATGCCGTGGGCGGCACGATCTATGAATCCAAAACCGACGACTACAAGAACGGCTGGCAGGAGGGCAAGCAGATCACCGTCCACTACAACCCCGAAAAGCCGCAGGAGATCGTGACCATGAGCACCGGCAGAGCGATTCTGATCGCTTCGATCGGCGGGCTGTTCACTCTGATCGGCGCGTGGCTGTGGATCCGCGTCATCCGCGAAAAAGCCGCCGCAAAGCAAAGCGCATAACCAAACAAAAACGACCCGGACGACACGGTATCGTCCGGGTTTTGTTTTTTACATCAGCTTTTTGAACATCGCTTTCAGCGCAGCCTCGTCCAGCTTAACGGGGTTGTTTTGCATCAGCATGTGTTCGGCGCTCTCTTTGGCCAGCCGGTCAAGGTCGACGTCGCCCTCGCAATCGGCAAAGCGCACGCGCAGACCGCCCTTCACCTTTAAGCGATAGATTTCGTCCGCCAGCGCGTCGCAGCCGGAAAAGCCGAGCGTCTTTGCAAGGTTCTGCAGACGGTCGTCGGCGTTCAGGCGGATGAGGCTGTCCAGCGTGAAGGCGCAGGCCTCGCCGTGGGGCAGATGGTGATACATCGACAGCGGATAGGAGCAGGCGTGGCAGGCGGCGGTCTTGGCGTTGGAAAACGCGAGGCCGGCCAGCAGCGACCCATAAGCCATGGCCGTGCGGGCCTCCTCAGTGCCCTTTTCATAGGACGCTTCAAGGTTTGCGAGGATCACGCGCATTGCCTCCACGGCAAGGGCGTCGGTCAGCGCGCTGTGACGCACGCTCCAGAACGCTTCGATGGCGTGAGTGAAGGCGTCGAGGCCGGTAATCAGCGTCGTGCGCGGCGGCACGCTCATTGTCAGCGCGGGATCCACGATGCAGGCCGTCGGCTGAAAGGCCGGGTTGTGGACGGTTTTCTTTTCCTCCCCGCGGCTGACGACCGAAACGGCGGTCACTTCGCTGCCGGTGCCGGCCGTGGTTGGAACGGCGATGATTTTTTCGGCGCCGGTGAACGGAGCGCCGTCAAAGTGCGCGTCGGGCGTCTTGTCGCTGCAGGCGCAGGCCGCCGCGAATTTTGCCGTGTCGATCGAGCTGCCGCCGCCGAGCGCGATCACGCTGTCTGCGCCGGTTTCCCGCACCAGGCGGACGACCTCCTTCACGCCGGAAAGCTGCGGATTCGGCTCCACGTCGGAAAACACGGCGGCAATCTGCGGCGTGCTTTCTTTGAGCGTTTCTCCCATGGCGGCAAAGAAGCGGTCGCAGACCAGCACGGCGCACCTGACGCCGCAGCCATCCAGCAGCGCGGGCAGCTCGCGCAGCTTGCCGAAGCCGAAATGGATCGCCGTGTTCAGACTGTAGGAGAACGCGTCAATCATAGATGCCGTCCTCCACCTTTTTCACTTCGCCCTTTGCGTTGGTCAGAAAGGCCTGCCGCCACTCCTCCAGATCCTGCAAAAAGTCGGTACCGAGGAACGCTTTTGTCATTTCGATGCCCATTTCCGGCGCCACGATCCAGCCGCCCATGCACAGAATATTGGCGTCGTTGATCGCGCGGCACATTTTGGCGGCGTAGAGACTTTCGCACGCCACGGCATAGACGCCCTTGTATTTGTTGGCCACCACGCTGACGCCCGCGCCGGTGCCGCAGATGAGGATCGCCTTGTCATAGGTGCCGTTCTGCACCAGCGGCGCAACGGTCGACGCCACAACGTAATAGGGCTTGACGTGGTCGAGGTCGGTCGTGCCGAGGTCGTCCACTTCGATATTGTTTTCAGCAAGATACGCCTTGATGCTTTCTTTCAGATTGAAGC
>JAEEUW010000122.1 GCA_016290665.1 Clostridiaceae bacterium
TCTTCGGAATGTAATAGGTGCATCGGATCACAAAGTGCTCAATGTGGCCGGTCTGCAGCAGGTGCCGCGCTGTCGATTCGCCGACGCCGCCCATCATTTTGCGCAGCTCCTGAACCGTCAGCACATCGGGATAATCTTCAAAAAGCAGTTCATAGTCTTCTCGTTTTAACATGACATACAGTCCTTTCAGTTGGTTTTGTCAACGGCAGATGAAAGCACTGTTTTTTGTCTGTCTTTTACCCGCGGATTATCCGCCGCGGCGGTTGAATTTTAGTGTCCTTCAAAAAGGGAACAATGTCCTCCCAATGTCCTCCGATTTCTTCGAAAAATCTGAAAACGCTTCAACCTTTGCAAATCAAGGAAACCGAAGTTTTCAGAGGACAAAATGCCGGAAATCGTTTCAAAATCAAGGGGAAACAGCTTCCGTCAACTTCCGTTCAACGGCTGTTTTCTGCCGTTTACCGTCCGGATCCTCTGAATTCCTCAAAATCCAGTGGTGGCGACACCGTGCGGGTTCGACCCCCGCTTCCGGCACCATAACCAAATCGAGGATGATACAGGCGTATCATCCTCATTTTTTTGCCCAAAAGCAGTCATCTTTGGCGCTTTTTTTCTAAAGAATCACATTTCAAATAAGAAGGGTTCAATCATTTATCGCATATCGGCGAAGAAAAAACGAGAGAAAACGGGTATTTTCAACGGGATCCACAGCGGAATGCACGCCCGGGCCGCTTGCATTTCCGCCGTTCCGGCGCTATAATAAAGCCGGAGAACGCCGAAGGAGGGACGCCGGAATGAAACAAAACAAGCTCTTTTTCAACGCGGAAGGCCGCTTCACCATTCTGCAGGTTGCCGATCTGCACGCTTTTGAAGCCTCGGAGCCGGAGGATGAACGCGCCCTGCGCCGCGCGGTGGAAACCGTGCGCCCCGACCTGATCGTGCTGACCGGCGACAACATTTCCGGCTACGCGATTCCGACGAAGGCGGGCGCAAGACAGGCGATCAAAAACTATATGGATCTGCTCGATTCCTGCGGCGTCCCCGTGGCGGCCGTGTTCGGCAACCATGACGACGACAAAACGCCCTATACGAAGTTTGAGCAGCTCGCGCAGTATGAAAGCTACGGCTGTTTCGTCGGCTGCGAAGGCTTCACGGCGGAGCGCAGCATCGGCGGCCGGCACACCGTGCACACCGGCAACTATCATTTGCCCGTCTATGCGGGCGCGGACAGCGACAGGGTGGTCTTCAACCTCTGGTGCTTCGATTCCGGCAGCGACCACGCCGACCCCGCCGTGGACAGCTACGGCTATGTGTTTCCCGAGCAGGTTGCGTGGTATGTGAAGCAATCGAACAAGCTGAAAGAGGCAAACGGCGGCGTTCCCGTGCCGTCGCTGGTGTTCCAGCATATCGCGCCGCCGCATATTGTCCGCGCGCTCAGGGAGGTCCCGAAAGGCACGCCGGGCGCGGTGGCCTTTGCGGGGTCGTTCTATACGCTGCCGGACGGCGTCGATCCCGAAACGAACCGGCTGCGCGAGGCGCCCTGCCCGCCGAACACCGACCTGCCCGAGGGCTACGTCCAGCTGGACGCCATGCTGCGGCAGGGCGACGTGCGGGCGGTCTTCTTCGGCCACGACCATATCAACAGCTTTGTCGTGCCCTATGAAGGCGTCGACCTCGTCTGTTCGCCCGGTTGCGGCGTGCACGCCTATCACGACGAGCAAAAGGGCTTCCGCGTGATCACGCTGGATAAACGCGATCTTCGGCGCTATGAGACTCACACGATCCGCACCGATGCGCTGCCGGAACCCCGGAAAAGCTGAACGGGTCCCGCGGGGACCCGGCTTTTTCCCTAAAAAAATTCGCCCTGCCAGGTTGACAAATACGCGCAGCGGCGGTATCATTGAAACGGCAAAATCCGCCGCGGGGAGGTGACGACATGGCGCTTGAAACCGAACGACTGCTTTTGCGCCGCTGGGAAGAAAGCGACGCGGAAGACTTGTATGCCTACGCGAGCGACCCGGACGTGGGACCGTCCGCCGGCTGGCCGCCGAACAAGAGCCCGCAGGAGAGCCGCGAGATCATCAAAACCGTGCTCAGCGGCAGGGAGTGCTACGCCGTCTGCCTGAAAGAGACCGGCAGACCCGTGGGCTGCATTGAACTGAAGCTGAACGGCCGCACCGATCTCACGAACCGCGACGATGAATGCGAGCTCGGCTTCTGGATCGGCAAGCCCTTCTGGGGCCGCGGCCTGATTCCGGAGGCGGCGCGCGAGCTGCTGCGCCGCGCCTTTGAAGCGCTCGGCATGCGGAAGGTCTGGTGCGCCTATTACGACGGCAACGAAAAATCAAAGCGCGCGCAGGAAAAGCTCGGTTTCCGCTACCAATGGACGACCGAGCGTGTGGACGTGCCGTTGTTGGGCGAAGTGCGCAAGGGGCACGTGAACTGCCTGACGAAAGAGGAGTGGGAAGCGCAGCCATGACCGTTCTTTATCTGCACGGCAAGGGCGGCGACCCCGCCGAGTGCGCGCACTATTCGCCGCTGTTTCCCGGCTGTGCCGTGACCGGCCTCGACTATCGGGGCCACACGCCGTGGGAAGCGGGAAAAGAGATCCGCGCCGCGGTGAAAGCGCTGCGCGGAGAAGGGGAGCGCGTTTGCCTGATCGCCAACAGCATCGGCGCGTTCTTCTCGATGCACGCCGGAATCGACGATATGATCGAACGGGCGTATTTCATCTCGCCCGTGGTCGATATGGAGGGGCTGATTTGCGGCATGATGAAAGCCGCGGGCGTCAGCGAAGACGAGCTGCAAAGGAAAGGCGAGATCGAAACACCCTTCGGCGAAACGCTGTCGTGGGACTATCTTTGCTTCGTCCGTGCGCACCCGATCCGCTGGAGCGCCCCGACCGAAATCCTTTACGGCGGCCGCGACGCCCTGACGCCCTATGAAGCCATGGCCGCGTTTGCCGAAAAAACCGGCGCGCGCCTGACGGTGATGGAAGACGGCGAACACTGGTTCCATACCGAAACACAACTGCATTTTTTAGATCAATGGATCATCAAAGGAGAGACCCGATATGCAAACCAAAACCCTTAAAACCATCCAGACCGTTTCCAAAATCGCAAAGATTCTCAGCACCGTCGGCTACGTGTGCTGCCTGGTCGGCGCCATTCTCTGCGCCGCGGGCATCCTCAGCCTGCGCTTCATTCCCGAGGGCTTCAAGATCGGCGGCACGACCGTCCGCGGCCTGATTGAGGCGTCGGAGAACCTGACGACGCAGGATCTTTACGTGATGATGGCAACGTTCCTGATCGTCCTTGCCGGCAACGCCGTCGTGTGCAGGATTGCGCAGGGCTGCTTCGGGCGTGAACTGAAAGCCGGCACGCCCTTCACGCTGCAGGGCGCGAAGGATCTGCTGTGCCTCGGCGTCTGCGCCATGGCTATTCCCGTTGCGGCGTCCATCATCGCCCAGCTCGTCTGCCACATCCTGTTTCGGGGCGCGGAGGATGCGTTCGGGTCCGATTTCGGCGTTTCCTCCTCCGCGGTGATCGGCGTCATGCTGCTGGTGATGAGCCTGCTGTGCCGCCACGGGGCGGAGCTTTCGCAGCCGGAAGCGGCAAAAGAAGTGCCTGCGGAGCCCGGGCTGCCGGAAGCGACGGCCGACGAAGAAGCGTAAAACACGCCGATCTGCCGAAAGAAAAACAACAGGGTATCGGTTTTTCGATACCCTGTTTTCTTATGTCTTGGCTGTCAGCCTTCCGCCCTCAATCCGGAATTCCGTAATGCTCGATCACGTAATCCAGATCCTTGTCGCCGCGGCCGGACAGGTTGATCAGCACCGAGCCGTGGCCCATGCGCCGCGCCAGCTTCATGGCGTAGGCGACGGCGTGGGAGCTTTCAATGGCGGGGATGATGCCCTCCAGCCGCGAAAGCTGATAGAACGCGTCGATGGTCTCGTTGTCGTCGATCACATCGTACTTCACGCGGCCGAGGTCGCGCAAAAAGGCGTGCTCCGGGCCGGAGGAGGGATAGTCGAGACCGCTGGCCACGGAATAGACCGGGGCGGGGTCGCCGTTTTCATCCTTGAGCATGATGGAGTTGAAGCCGTGCATGACGCCCTCGGTGCCGTAGGTCAGGCTGGCAGCATGGTCGCCGAGCCTGGCGCCGCGGCCGAGCGGCTCCACGCCCCAGATGTCCACCGGGTCGTTGAGGAACCCGGCGAAGAGGCCCGCCGCGTTGCTGCCGCCGCCCACGCAGGCGACGATGGCGTTGGGCAGATGGCCGGTCATGCCGATGAACTGCTCGCGCGCCTCGATGCCGACCACGCTCTGGAAGTCGCGCACCATCATCGGGAACGGATGCGGGCCCAAAACGGAGCCGATGCAGTAGATTGCGTCGTTGTATTCCTTGCTGTAGGCTTCGAACGCCGCGTCCACGGCCTCCTTGAGCGTCTGCAGGCCGTGGGTCACCTCCACCACGTTGGCGCCGAGCACCTTCATGCGGGCCACGTTGGGCGCCTGCTTTTTGATGTCGACCGCGCCCATGTAGATGTCACATTCCAGCCCGAAATAGGCGGCGGCGGTGGCGAGTGCAACGCCGTGCTGGCCCGCGCCCGTTTCGGCAATGACCTTCTTTTTACCCATGTACTTGGCGAGGAGGGCTTCGCCCATGCAGTGGTTGAGTTTATGCGCGCCGGAATGGTTCAGGTCCTCGCGCTTGGCATAGAGCTGCACGCGGCCGCCCAGCGCGTCCGAGAGGCGCTCGAGGTGCGAGATCGGCGTGGGGCGCCCCTGAAACTCGGTGCGGATGCGGCGCAGCTCGGCAATGAACTTGCGCGACTGGCAGATGGCGTAATACGCCTGCGTGATTTCCGCCATGGCGGCCTTGAGCTTGTCGTCCACATAGACGCCGCCGTAGGGGCCGAAATAGCCCTCCGCGTCGGGATAATGGTTGAAATAGGTGTCAAAATCGACGTTGTTGAATTTCATGTGGCATCTCTCCGCGTCTTATTTGTTCTTAAAAAGTATAATGAACTATACCACAGAAACGGACCGCTTGTCAACAGAATCCGAAAAATGATTTGCAAACGGATTGTTCGGGCGGCACCGGGCGGCGATTTGCGATATGGCGGGACACGAACTGCGTTGGGCGCGGCGGCAAGCGGTTCCCCGCGAAGGGGACGTTGCCCGCCCTGCCGCGGCGGCAGCGGCTGACTGCTTCCCGCGCCGCTGCCGTCAGTTTCAGCCCGG
>JAEEUW010000035.1 GCA_016290665.1 Clostridiaceae bacterium
ACGGCGGCTGGTGGAATCTCCTCAACGGCATCGCGGGTCTGATCAACATCATGTGCATGACCGGCTGGTGGGGCATCTATTCCTCCAAGCATAAGCAGCAGGATATGCTCTGGCCGGATATGACCTGGCAGTTCATCCTTGCTTATGACGTCTGGAACTTCGAATACACCTATCTGAACCTTCCGCTTCACACCTTCTTCTGCGGCGTTGCGCTTCTGCTGGCGCCCACCGTTGCAAACGCCTTCTGGAACAAGGGCGGCTGGATCCAGAACCGCGCCAACACGCTGGCTCTGTGGTGCATGTTCGCACAGGTCTTCCCGAGCTTCCAGAATCATTCCAGATTCACCACCCTGCCCGTCGTGTATGCTGACGCCGCGAAGTTCGTGACCGACGCCACCGGCAGAATGGATCCGAATCTGGTGCTGACGAGCGCGGACGCCAACCCGACCGCACAGGGCGTTGTGGCCGTCCTTGCCATTGCAATCAACATCCTCGTGATTATGAATATCATCAAGCGGGCCAAAGAGCAAAAGAAGAACCCGTATACCAACGAAATCTTCGTCGGAACGAGAGACTACAAGCTTGCGATGGAAAGAGCCGCAAAGGCCAACTGATTCCATTTCCCGAACCCCTGCCGCTCCGGCAGGGGTTTTTTCTTGACAAAAGCGGACCGTTGGACTATGATAGACAAAAAGAAAGGAAGAGGAACAGATGAAGCCCTGGGAAAAGATTCAACTGGTCGATTACACCGAAGCCGAAGAGCTGCTGCACACAGTCACCCACGCCGCGGGTCTGATCCTCAGCGCGTGCATCGTCTTCTTCTGCCTGATTCCGTCCGTCAAAGCGGGCGACCCCGTGCGGATCGTCTGCGCTTCTCTCTATCTGTTCGGCACGACGATCATGTTCCTGACCTCCGCGCTCTATCACGGCACGAGGAACCCGGAGCGCAAAAAAGTGCTGCGTCTGCTGGACCACTGCATGATCTTCTTTGCCGTTGCGGGCACGGCGACCGGCTGTGTGCCGCCGGTGAAGGAGCTGGTCGGCCCCGGGGCGGCGCTCACGCTGCTTCTTTGCGCGTGGTTCGGCGCGCTCTCCGGGCTTGTTCTGACGTTCTTTTCTTTTGAAAAAACAAAAACATTGCAAATGGGGCTTTATATCGGAACCGGCGTCGCCTGCGCGATTGCGGGCGGAAAAGCGTTTGCCGTGCTGCCGCGCGGAGCGTTTCTCTGCCTGCTGACCGGCGGGTCGTGTCTGCTTCTGGGCGCGGCGCTCTATGGCGTCGGCAAGAAAAAACGGTATTTCCACGCCGTGTTCCACGTATTCATCGACATCGGTCTGACCGTCTTTTTCATCGGCATCCGCAAATACTGTTTTTGAAAACGGCGGGGGTTTCGTTTTTCGCAAAAACAAGACGAAACTTTTCGAAAAGGCTTGACTTTTGAAAACGGTTTTGCTATAATTTCGAAGTCGCCAAGATATGGGCCATTAGCTCAGTTGGTCAGAGCAACCGGCTCATAACCGGTCGGTCCGGGGTTCGAGTCCCTGATGGCCCACCAGAATATAGGGGTATAGCTCAGTTGGTAGAGCAGCGGTCTCCAAAACCGCGTGCCGAGGGTTCAAGTCCTTCTGCCCCTGCCAGAAAAGGATTGCTATTTTGACAAAGATAGCAATCCTTTGTTATACTATCATTTGGAATCATATAAGGGGGGTAGACCTGAATGTCTGAGTTGTCTTTCTCTGATTTGCTTGGGAAAACGATTTTGGTCGGAATTACATATTATACGAAAGACAATGAGTTTATTGAACAAAAGCAGTACTGGGGAACGGTAATTGAGGCCAACGACAGGCAAATACGCTTCAGACAAAAGAATGGGGATGTTTTTGGACTTCCCCCAGATTTGAGCTCCACCAAACCAGCGCCAAAAGGAGAATATCGACTCCATTCAACCGGAGAAATCGTGGTTGACCCGGATTTCACTAGTGTATGGATTGTTAATCGAGATTCTAATGAGTAATTCTCAAAAGCATTATCTTTGTGTGTTCTTTTAGCGTTACGAAATTTAACGGTAACCCCTATTATGTTAAAATCGCAATCTTTAGCCAGGAAAAAAGCGCGCTTCGGCGTGCTTTTTTCAGTTATATTCATCTGCGCCGCGTGTTATTGCGCTGCGCAAAGCTTGAAGGCAAAAATCATCAAAGAAACTCTCCGGTTTTTTCGGAGAGTTTCTTTATATACTAACGTATTTGTAAAAATGATCCGATGATCAATCTTTTCCGTACCAGGTCATGCCGACCATGGTCATGTCGTCAAACTGCGGCGCTTCGCCCGTGAACGCCTGCACGGCAGAACTGACAGCGTGAATGAATACATCTGCATTTTCATCCGAGCAGCGATTCAGCGCTTCAAGCATCCGGTCCGTCCCGAACATTTCACCGTTAACGTTCGTTGCCTCCGGCACGCCGTCCGTATAAAGGAAGATACTGCCGCCCCGTGCAAGCTGTATCTCATAGTCGCGGTAGCGGGCGCCCTCCATTCCGGCAAGCACAAAGCCGTGTTTATCCTTCAAAAGCTGATAGTTTCTGTCACTGCCGCACACGGCGGGGAATTCGTGACCGGCGCTTGCTGCTGTCAGCAAACCGGTTGAAAGGTCGCAGATGCCCAGCCAGCATGTGACGAACATGTCCGCATCGTTGCCCTCACAAAGCTGGTTGTTCACGTCGGCAAGAATCTGTGCCGGCGTTCCGCCCTGCATGGCGCGGTTTTTGATCAGCGTTTTGGAAATCACCATGAACAGCGCCGCAGGCACACCCTTGCCTGATACATCTGCAATCACCAGCGCCAGGCGGTTGTCATCCAGCAGGAAGAAATCATAGAAGTCTCCGCCCACCTCTTTCGCGGGCGTCATGGACGCAAACACATCGATCTCTTTTTTCTGCGGGAACGCGGGGAAGATCCGCGGGAGCATATCCGCCTGGATCTGTGTTGCCACGTTCAGCTCAGCGCCGATGCGTTCCTTTTCCGCGGTGACGGTTTTCAGGTTCTCGGTGTAAAGCTTCAGATCATCCTGCATTTTGTTGAAGCCTCGCGCCAGGTCGCCGATCTCGTCGCGTGTGTCGATATCTGATTTCTTTTCAAAATCGCCTTCCCCGGTGTTTTTCACCGTATCCGTCAGCCGGATGATGGGCTTTGAGATCGTGCGTGAAATAAAGTATTCGATCAATGCGACAAGCAGCGCAATCACAACGATGGTAATAATCGCGTTCAGGATCAGCGATTTGAATTCGGCCGTTGTTTTTGCGCGCGCGGCGGCAAACAGCTGATCGGATTGTGCAGTGACCTTCCCGATCGGCTCCGTGATCTCTTCGGCGTTAATCGCTGTGCAAAGCAGCCAGCCGGTGGAGGGAATCGTACGGGCGGTCATGTAGATCTCTTTTCCGTCCAGCTCGGCGTGAAACGCCTCACCGTTGCCGAAAGCGCAGGCGTCGATTTTTTTCAACACGGTTTTCGGATCGGCAAAGTGGTCTTCAAACGCGTTGTAAAGGCCGTCATGCGCTTTCACGTCTTCCATGAAGGTGCTGTATGCCACAAGATCTCTTGTTGAGCCGAGAACAAAGGTTGTGCCCGTTTCACCGAGCCCGCTGCCGATCACGTTGGACATCATCTGCTCAAAATTCACGTCGGCCGCCACAACGGCGACAATTTTCCCATCGGGGCCCTTGACTGCCTTGGAAGCCGTGATACAGGGCCTTCCGTATGAATCGATCTCCGTCTCTTTCCACATGATCTGATCGGGCGAATCGATTGCGTTCACATACCAGTGCCGCTGCGTCACCACATAGTTTTCACGAAAAACGTTATTGTCCGTGTACTGATAAAAGATCCCGCTGGCGGTACCAACATAGAGATTGTCTAAAAACCGGCTGTTATATTCCATGATGGGTGCGAATATTTCTTCCATATTCGACAAGAGTTTCAACTCATCCCGCAGCGCACCAGTCTCCCGGGTTCCCGCACTGTACATATATCTCGCAGACAGTGTTTCCGGGGCGCGCGACAAATGAACGGGTGCATAGGCGGAGTTTAGATGATCCGCCGGCGAAGCATAAAGCCTTTCGGCATATTCCGCCGACTGCTTCACCGCGTCAGACACGATGCGCAGACGCGAATCGGTCACCTCCATCTGCATATCCGCCAACACGCCGAGCGAATCGGAATCCTGCGCATACAGGCCTTCTTCAATGGTCTGCTCCGCATCCGCCCTGATGTCCTCATAGAGCTTTTGCACGTTTCCCCGCAGATCGGCTATGATCGCATAAAGCCCGCCGTATATGAGCAGCATTGTGGCGAGCGTGATCGCGAGCATGGAGAGAATCAGCTTTTTTCCAATCTTCAAACCGTTGTGCCTCCAATCGATATGAACCGTATTTTCGGTACCATTCTATCACACAAATGAAACAGATACAAGAACAAAAGAAAGTTTCAGCAAAATGTCGCGGCTTCCGGCCGGTCAAAAGCAGCGCAGAACCTCAGCGTCATCTTTTACAAAGGCCACAAATTCATCGATCTGCACATGGATCGTGTGCCAGCCCGGGGCATAGACCTCTCCGGTTCTCGTCAGCACCCATTTGCCCTCGGGCAGATAAACGCGCTTTTCGGTCTGTCCCCTGTTGACGATCGGCGCAAAAAGCACGTCGTCGCCGAACATATACTGTTCTCCGAGCGTATAGCAGACCTCGTCCTCCGGGAACTCAAAGAACATCGGTCGCATGACGGGCCAGCCTTTTTCCGCCGCGGTTTGCATCTGCCGTTCAATGTAGGGGCGCAGACGCTCACGCAAAAGCACCAGATCTTTCAGTATCGGATAGTTCTCTTCTCCGAAGCTCCAGATCTCATTCGGGTCGCCGGTCGGCTCTTTCACGTCGCGCTTCTTTTCACCGTGGCGGTTCCGGTTGCCGTGCAGGCGCATCACGGGCGAAAAAACGCCGTATTGGAACCAGCGCACAATCAGTTCGCGGTAATACTCGCTTTGCGTGTCCGCGCCCCAGAAGCCGCCGATATCCGTGTTCCACCACGGTATGCCGCAGACAGCCATGTTCAGACCGGCCTTCACCTGCGCCGACAGGCTCTCGAAGGTGGAGGGGATATCGCCGCTCCAGACGAGCGCGCCGAAGCGCTGCGACCCGAGATAGGCGGCGCGGATCAGCGTGACCGGCACCTTGCCCAGCCGGGAAAAGCCCTCATGCGCCATCTGCGCGTAACAGAAGGGATACAACAGGCCGACCTCGTCTCCCCTGCCGAGATGCAGCAAAAGATTATCGAACTGCTCGGGGTGGATTTCCGGCTCCGCTTCGTCGAACCAGAGGCCGTCCACGCCCTGATCCAGATAGTTTTCCTTGAGCTTTGAAAAGACGAATTCTCTTGTCATCGGATTGGTGACGTCGATTTCCGCCTGCGGGCCGTAAAAATCGAACACGTTGTTTTTGCCCTTTGCGGTACGAATCAGCAGGTTGTTGTCGCAAAGATATGCGTAGTTTTCGGAATTGGGGTTGACGGTCGGCCAGACAGAAACAATCAGCTTCGTTCCCATCGCGTGCAGCTCGTCCGTCATGGCTCTGACGTCCGGCCAATAGCGCGGGTCGAACCGATAATCGCCCTGCTCCGTCCAGTGGAAGTAATCGCAGATGATGGCGGAAAGCGGGACGTTCTCTTCGTGATAGCGCCGCGCCACCGCCAGCAGGTCCTCCTGCGTCTCATAGCGCAGCCGCGACTGCCAGAAGCCGGTGGCCCAATGCGGCATCACTGGCGCGTGTCCGGTCAGATCGGCAAGCGTTTCGCTGACCTCCTTCGGGTTGCCGGCAATGACGACGAAATCGAGCTTTCGCGTTGCGTCCGCCCGCCAGCGCATGCGGTTTTCCGCAAGCTCCACGCTCCCGACGGCGGGGTTGTTCCAAAGAAAACCGTAGCCGCGCGAGGAATAGATGAACGGAACCGTCGTTTTCGCGTTCACATGGCGCAGATCGAACGCGCAGCCCTTGAGGTCGAACCGGCCGCAGGGATCCTGGCCGAGGCCGAAAAAGCGTTCGCCCTCGTTGCCGTTGAAAGTCAGCGTTGCCGCCCAGGAACCGTTTCTGCGCTCATAGCGCCGAAAGCCGTCGTGAAAGGCCAGATCCGCCTGCTCCTCCAGAATCACCGATCCGTCTTTATAGACCGTGATCTTTCCGTTTTGCTCGAGCTGCAGCTTCACTCTGCCGACCGTCATAAAGACGCAGTAGTCCCGCTCTTCAAACGAACAGGCGGCCGTCTGCGGCAGCAGGGTAAAGTTTTCGTCAAATAGCCTGCAGTCGGGAAACGCTTCAAACCGAACGGCGTTCTCGTGGCAGGGCGTTACCCGTACCAGTTCGCCGGGTCTTGAAAACAGGAGCTCATGCTCGGAAATTTTGATATGCTTCATAGAATGCGCCTCGCTTTCCGTGAGGAAGAATCTGCGTGCAACGGCCCGTTCGGTTCACGGGCAGTCGGACAACGCTCCGTCCCTCGGCTTCGAAGCCGAACGGACAGAAATGCTGATCGTAATATGGCCGGACGAATCCGGACGGAAGCTGTATTCCCGGCAGAGGAAGCCGGGGCTGAGATGGAACCGCCGCGCCGGCGCGCAAATCAGACTGCCGCCGAGAACCGAAACGTCGGCAGCGTCGCCGATCAGCGGGAGCACGAAGCGCGTGGACGCGGAAAGCCCGGGCGAAACGTGCACGCAAAGAACAAGCGCGTCCTGTGTGAGCCGGTATTCCACAAAGCAGGCGCCGCCGGGCAGAGGCCGGCCGTCTCCAAAGCAAAGACAAGCGTCCGCGCGAATGACAACGCCGTCTGCCGTTTGCGAAGCGGAAAGGCGGGCGTCGCGGCAGAACTGCTGCCCTGCAGGCGCGTCGACGTCGGTCGTCTCCAGCCGCGGGCAGCCGCACCCCTGCGTTTCGGGGTGAACGGAAAGCTGCTGATTATGCGGTTCCCGCAGCGTCTGATCCATCTGGCCGACCGCGATCAGCGGTCCTGCATCCGCGTGCCAGAGCAGGGAAATGCAGCCGCCGGACACGTGCCGTGCGCCGGCATGGGAAACGTCGCAGCCGCTGACGGACAGCCGCCATTTGCCGCAGGCGGCACGCCAGGCGTCCAGCTCGGGGTAATGGGTCAGCGGCGCCGGATGGTCCGACGGCACGGGAACGCGCGCAAAGGCGGGCAGCGGGCCGTCCAGCGTGGCAGCGAGCGCCTTGGCGTGGCAGAACGTATGATGCACGCACGCCGGTTCCCCGTTTCGGCGATAGTCCGGTCCGCCGGCAAGCAGCCCGTCAAACGTGCAGCGGCGGTAAAGCGCAAAGTTTCTCCATGCCGCTTCGGCAAACACGGGATCCTCTGCGCCGAGCGCGAAGAGCGCCCCCTGACACCCGTCGGCGGTGCGGCTGCCCCAATAGCTCCATTTGAACGACCGCGTTCCGGTGCTGTCGTCCCAGGCGCCGTCCGGCAGCAGAAAGGCGAGATGCGCACGCCAGAGCGCGCAGCACGCCTCGGCCGTTTTCCGGTCGCCGGCAGCCGTGGCATAGCGGCTCAGACTCGGCAGGGTTTCCTCCACGTTGTAGCCGCCGACGTCGACGGCGCGGCACCCCTTGGGCGAAACGGCGTCCCTCGGGTGCCCTTCACCGCAGATCAGGCCGCTTTGCGTGATGTGCCCAAGGCAAAACGCGGCAAGCCGCTTTGCAAGCGACAGGTATTCTTCACTTGAAAAGTAGTTACCCAGCAGCGCCATGGCGCTGGCATTCGCGGCGAGATAGTTGAGATAGGCCGACGACTGCTCGGTGAGATTGCGGCTCAACCAATCGCCCATTGCCAGCAATCGCGCCTCCCACCGGGCCTTCTCCGCGGCGGTCAGCAGCGTGCCGTGAAAGAATAGCGCATCGTGCAGCGCAACTGCGGCAAAAACGGTGACGCCCTTCCACTCGGACTTGAGGTCGTTGCGAAAGCCGCCGTCCGCACAGCGCACGTTTTCTCCCCAGTCGAACAGATGCCTTGCGGCCGTCAGATAGCTTTCATTTCCCGTCGTGTGCGCAGCCCAAAGCAGCGGATAGACCGCTTCGTGGCACCGCCCGTGGACACACCCGCAGGCCGGGCACAGAATGCCGCCGTCCAGCCGCGGATCATTCGTTTTGTTGATCTGAAGGCGAACCAGAGCGTCGCACCAATCCAGCAGCAGCTCCGATATCTGCCGCCGCGCCTCTTCAGCCGTCATGCGCAAAGCCGTTCCCTCCCCTGTTCTTTTTCTGCCCCGGCGGCTGCAAAACGCGGAAAACACGCTTGCAATCGCCGCAGATTTTGCTATAATGGAATAGGAATTACCAATAAGATTCATATAAGCAGCGCCCCGCTGCTTTTTGAAAGGAGAAGCGCCATGCCAGCCGTATTGCCAGCAATTGCCTCGCATCCCTGTATCAAAAAGAGAGAACGCCCCATCATCACGCCGTCCGACCTGCCTTACCCCTGTTCGCTTGTCTTCAACGCGGGCGTCATCAAGCACAAGGGCGAATACGTGATGGTGTTCCGCAACGATTACGGCACGAATCAGGCGCTGTATGAAACCGAGAACCGGAAGTTTGCCGGAACAAGCATCGGCATCGCCCGCAGCAAAAACGGAATCGACGGCTGGGTGTTCGACCCGAAGCCGCTGATCGACAGCGCGCAGCCCTCGGACGACCCGGAGCTCAGAAGACACTATGACCCGCGCATCATCAAGATTGAAGACACGCTCTATCTCTGCCTTGCCACGGATACGCGCCACGGCCTTTGCGGCACGATTGCCGCGCTTTCCGACGACCTGCAGTCCTACCGGATCATCAGCAGAAGCGTGCCCGACAACCGGAACATGGTGCTGTTCCCCGAAAAAATCAACGGCGAATTCGTCCGTCTGGAACGCCCGATGCCGGTCTACAGCAGACACAACGAACGCTTTGACATCTGGCTTTCGCGCTCGCCCGATCTGATCTATTGGGGCCGCAGCAGTCTGGTGCTGGGCACCGAACGCGTTCCCTGGGTCAACGACAAAATCGGTCCGACCGCTTCGCCGATCAAAACGGAAAAGGGCTGGCTCACGCTGTTCCACGCCGTGGACCGCGACGAAAGCCGCGGCAAGAACGGCTGGGAACAGACCTGGAAAAAGCGCTATACGGCCGGGCTGATGCTGCTCGACCTCCACGACCCGTCCAAAGTGCTCGCGCTCTACGACAAGCCGCTGATTGCGCCGGAGCTGCCCGCGGAAACCGACGAAGGCTTCCGCCAGAACGTCATTTTCCCCTGCGCCGTGCTGCAGGAGGGCGACGAAGTCAGAATCTATTACGGCGCGTCAGACACCTGCGTCTGCCTTGCAACGGCAAAGCTGGACGACCTGCTGGCGCTTCTGACATGACGTGTCCGTAACGGGCGAACCGTCTGTGTCTTGCTCGGAAACGCTTCTCAGGCGAGCGGCGCCGGGCGCCAGCTGCGCGTGACCGCATCCACGTAATCGGGAAACTCAGCGGTCAGATTGTTGCGGTCAATCAGGCGGAAATCGCCGCCGTTGTCCCACACAAGGCAGGACATGCCGTAATTTGTCACAAGCCGAACAAACTGCGCCGCCTTGCGGCTGAGGTTCTTCAAATGGACGCGGTCGGTCCAGCCGAATTCCGAAATACTCACGCCGATTCCGCTTTGCAGGAACGTTTTGTGAATCCTGCGCAGCGTCTTGTGTATTTCGATATAATCCGCCGGCCGCAAAGGCTTTTCACAGTCAAGGTACTCCGAACGATGCGCGGTCATGTAGTAATAATGCAGCGACACGATCACATGCGGATCGTCCGGCACAAGCAAAGCGCTGCAGTTCTCTTCGGAGACGCTCGCGCAGCAGGTCGTGACCATCACGTAGCGCGACGCGTTGCAGCCGCCCGCCGACCGGATCGCCTGAAGCGCCGCCCGGTTGAAGCGGTTGACCACCGTGCGCTCCTCCGGCGTGCCGATCCATTCCAGCGGCGAACCGACCACGCGCGGCTCGTTCATCACGTCGAACACCAGTCTTTCGTCATAGTCCGCGAACCGGGCTGCAATCTGCGTCCAGACGCTCGCAAGCGTGGCGATTGCCCGCGCCTCGTTCTGTTCATCCGCAATCAGCCAGTCCTGATCGTCGTGCTGAACGTTGAGAATGGCATACATACCCTGTGCCAGTACGTCGTCCACAACCTCGTTGACGCGATCCATCCACGCGTCCTCAATCCGATCGTTCTCATCCATGTGCTGGAACCACGTCACGGGGATCCTGACGGACGTGAAGCCAAGCTCCTTGAGCAGCGCGAACAGCGCAGCCGTCGCCTTCGGGTTGCCCCAGCAGGTTTCGGTGTCCTCCGGTTTCGGAAGCTGCCAGGCCTCCAGCGTATTGCCGAGGTTCCAGCCGCGGCCGAGCGCCTGCGCGAACCGCACGGATTCCGTCTGCGGCGCCTTCGGATAGAAGGCAAGACAGCCGATCAGATTGCAAAAGAAGCAGACCAGCGCAAGAAACGCCTTGAGCTTTGCTTTCATTCTGTCGCCCCCAATCTCGGAACCGGCAAGCCGGAAAAACGCTGCCGTTCGGTTTCCGCCTTTATTCTAACAGATTGTGAAGACGAATACAACACCTTCCGCCGACATTTTGCGGCGAAGAAACCCGGAAGCCGCCGATTGCCTGCGGCGGAACAACGGAGGGATGATGCATGACCTGCAGCGGCTTTACCGTCCGCACGAAAGAAGATCTGCTTGAAGCGATTGAACGCTTCGGCTTTCTGCCGTTCTTCGCCGGGTCCATCCCCGGTTTTTCCCTGGAGGAGCACGCCGCGGCCGACGTCTGGTATTCCGCCGCCGACGACACGTGGAAGGCGTGGGCCTGGAAGGGCCCAGTGATCCGCGAAAGCCGCTGCGCCTACGGCAAGTTTTTTGAAAACAAAGCCGTGTTCATCAGCAGGGAGTGGTTTCCGGACTTTGCCAACTACCGCCGCGACGGTTATGATTTCGACGCGCGGTTCGACGACGGGCTGGCTTCGTTCCGCGACAGAGAGCTGTTCGAGCTGGTGGACGCAAACGCGCCGGTGCTCTCCCGGGAGCTCAAGCGCATCGGCAACTACCGCAAGGGCGGCAAAAAGGGCTTTGAAACGAGCATCACGCGCCTGCAGGCGCAAGGCTATGTTCTGATCAGCGATTTTGTCTATGCCGCAGACAAGATCGGGCAGCCCTACGGCTGGGGCGTTGCGGAATACTCCACGCCCGAGCGCTTTTTCGGCGGCGACTTTTGCAGCCGGGTCTACCGCCGCACGCCGGAGGAATCCTACGAAAGGCTGTTCCAACACCTGCAAACCCTGTTTCCCGACGCGGACGACGCCGTCATCCGCAAGGTGCTGAAATAACGGCAGGGCAAAAACGCGCGCATAACAACGGCAGCCATGACCCGGAAGGATCACGGCTGCCGATTCTTTTATCAAGCCAGCTCGATTCTGAGGCAAAGCGGAAGCTCGTCGGCCGGGGCGTTCTTGAGGCGTACCGTCAGTCCCTCTTCGCCGCAGCAAAAAGACGCAACCGCGTTGTTTCCGAGGACGCTGACGCGCTCCACCGCAACGCCGCAGCGGTCGGGGTGCAGCGAGCGGATGGCAATCTCACGCGAGGGCTTCATCTGGAAGGCATACAACACGCCGTTTTTATAGGTGAAGCGGAAATCCTGCGGGGTATACTGCACGTCGCCCTCCGAAAACATGCCGGAGGAAGCGGCGCTCTCCCCTTCTTTATAGAACTTATACGGAACCGTGTCATAGATGCCTTCGCCGTTTTGCTTCATCCACGCGCCGAGGCGGGCAAGCACCGCGGTCTCCTCTTCGGTAAACGTGCCGTCCGGCTTCGGCCCGATATTCAAAAGAAGCATGCCGTTTTTGGAAACAACGTCGATCAGCGTGGTAACGACCGTATAGGCGCTTTTGAATTCGTTGTCCGTCGTGTAGCCCCAGGAGCGCTTGCCGATCGCCGTGTCGGTCTGCCACGGGTACGGGAACACGCTGCCAAGGGAGCCGCGCTCAATGTCCAGCGTGGCGGTCCCGAGCGCAAAGGCGTTGTGCTTATAATCGATGGTGACTTCCCTGCCCCACTCCGACGCGCGATTGTAATAATAGGCGGCGATTTTCTTCAGCCTGGGCTTATACTTCTCGTTCTGGATCCACCAGTCGAAATAGAGGATGCCGGGCTGATATTTGTCGATGATCTCGCAGGTGCGGACCATCCAGTCGTCCAGCCATTCGTCGGTCGGGCCCGGGCCGTTGACGGCGTCGGTGGCGGCAAACATCGCCTTCGGGCCGAACTGCGGGTCGTCAACCGCAGGCGCATAGAAGTCGAACCATTCCGCGTCGGGATTCACGTCGCTTTCAAAGGTTCTGCCGAGGTTCATGAAGAAATAGTGCTCGGCGCGGTGCGTGGAGGCGCAGAAGCGAAGTCCCTGCGCGTCGCAGGCGGCCTTCAGCTCGCCGGCCACGTCCCTGCAGGGGCCCATGTTTTTGGCGTTCCATCGGTTGAACGCCGTGTCGTACATGGCAAACCCATCGTGGTGCTCCAGCACGGGCACCATGAATTTTGCGCCCGCTTCGCGAAACGTGCGGATCCACCGTTTCGCGTCAAACCGCTCGCCTTTGAACATCGGGATGAAGTCCTTATAGCCGAAGTCCTTTTGCGGCCCGTAGGTCTTCACGTGGTGTTCGAACGCGCGGTCTTCTCTGTTATACATATTGCGGGAATACCACTCGTTGCCGAACGCGGGCACGCTGTAGACGCCCCAGTGGATGAAGACGCCGAGCTTCCCGTTCCGGTACCAGTCTGGCGTTTTATGGGCGGAAAGCGACTGCCAGTTATCCTTGAACGGCCCTTTTTCAATCACCGCGTCGATGGCGGCAAGATACGCTTCGTGCAAGTTGACCCCTCCGAATCCGATTCGACGGCAGCTCGTTCTCCTGAGAACCGGCCCGACGCCGAGCCCGCTGCAGAACGGCTGCCCTGTTATCAGTATCATGCCATACCGCGCGGAAAAAAGCAAGTCCTTTTCTTTCTTTTTCTTTGAAAATCCGCCGCGCGGCGGCAGAGGCAAAAGCTTGCTTCGGCCGAAAAATGCAAAGCGGCGTCTTGTAATTCGCACGGCAATCCTGTATAATAAAAAAGAGAAAGACAAGGAGGCGGCGTTATGATGAAAAAGATGCTTTCCGTTGCCCTCTGCCTGCTGGTTGTCTGCTTCTGTCTGCTGCCGGCATTCGGCCTGGAGGACTGCGGCACGATCTCGGTGCGGCTGAACAGCGACATTGCGGGGCGCACCAAAAACGACGTACAGGCGCTGTTTGCGCTGCGGTCCGGCAACGTCACGTACGGCATCCGCGGCGGGGAACCGATCCAGATTGCGGATTACGGCGGCACGGAGGAAACCGGCAGGCTGGTCGCAGGACGGATCTATACGGTTTCCTACACCCTTTCGGCCGCGGACGGATACGTCCTGCCGCAGCAGCTTGACGACAACAATCTGCAGATTTCCTGCGGCAAAGGCGTTTCGGTCATTTCCCGGGCAATCGTGTCTGCACGCGTGCGGACCGACGACGGCAGCTTTGACGAGATCAGGGGCGTCCGGATTTTTGCAAAGCTTACGGTGGACGGCAACGTCTTTCAGCGCTTCATCGGCCGGATTCACGACCTGATTCTGAAAGCGAAAGCCTGGTCGCTGTATTGATTCTTCAAAGAAAAACACCCGCTGACCTTGTGGCCGGCGGGTGTTGCCTTTTTTTCAGAGAATCTCGCAGTCGCCGAGGATCTCCGGCCTGCGGCGCAGAGAGTCGGCGTCGGTCAGCGTGCGGACGACCCGGCAGGGGTTCCCCGCGGCAAACGAGTTTGCGGGAACGGAGCGCGTGACGACGCTGCCGGCGCCGATCACGCAGTTGTCGCCGATCGTCACGCCTGGACAGACGACGACGTTTGCGCCGAGCCAGCAGTTGTTGCCGATCGTGACCGGCAGCGCCCAGCAAAGGCGCAGCTCTCTGCCGTCCGGCACACGGATGGCGCGGCGTTCATCGGCCAGCATCGGGTGCAGCGGCGTGACGATGGTGACGTTCGGGCCGAAATCGCAGTGTTCCCCAATCGTCACCTGCGTGTCGTCCTGACAGGTGAAGTTGAAATTGATGAACGTCCCTCTGCCGATTCTTGTGTGAATGCCGTAATGGAACGTGATCGGCCCCTGCAGGAACACGCCCTCGTTCAGTTCGCCGAGGATGCTGCGCAAAATGGCTTCGCGCGCTTCAGTCTCGTCCTCATGGAGGCGGTTGTAATCGAGATTCAGGTTGTGCGTGATCCGCTTGCGTTCCTTTCGCCAGGGCTCCGCCGGGCTGAACAGCAGACCGTTGTTGTTTTCGAGCATTGCAAACCCTCCTGCACGCGTATTTTTGAAGGAATTACCAGACGAACGGCACGAGCCGGTATTTCACCTTTTGCCGATAGGCGCGGTATCCTTCCAGCCCTTCGTCGAGCACCCTTTCTTCGTTGCGGATCCGCAGCACGATGATCGGGATATAAAACAGCAGAATGAAAAAGGAGATCGGCGAACCGAGCACGAGACCCATGGAGAGAAACAGCAGCAGCGTGGCGCTGTACATCGGGTGCCGGACCACGCCGTAAAGGCCGGTGTCGATCACCTTCTGGTTTTCCTGTACCTCGACCGTTCTGGAAAGATAGGCGTTTTCCCGCATGACCTCGGCATACATCAGGTAGCCGCAGAGAAGGACCGCTGCGGCAGCCCAGACGACCCAGGCGGGCGCCGTCAGCCAATGAAACCGCGCGTTGAAGCCGGCAACGAGAAACGCCGCAAGAAACATCACAGCGCTGAACAGCAGCACCAGCTTCTGGTCGCGCTGCTCCTCCTTTGCGTTCAGCCGCTTTTTCAACAGCGCCGGCGCGCGGAACATCATAAAAAGACCGGCGGCGAACATGGGCACGAACAGAACGCCGAGAAACAGCCACGCCTGCCAGAACCGGAACGTACCCGCCGGCAGGAACAGCAGCAAACCGACCAGCACGAAGCCGGAAAAGAACTTTGTAATCGCCTGCAGGAACAGCTTAGCATCCATCGTTGTCACCTCTTGTCGGAATTGCTGCGGCAAAGCCCTGCCCGGGCAAGGCCGCCCTTTCATCCCATCTTGATGTCATTATACTAAACTGCGGCCGGATTTGCAATGCACCGCGGCAAAAAAGCCTTTTTTGCCGAATGACAAAAAAGGCTTTTTGATGGTACAAGCAGGGGGACTCGAACCCTCGACCTCTGCGATGTGAACGCAGCGCTCTAACCAACTGAGCTATGCTTGCTTGCTGATTGCGAGAGGTATTATAGCATAGTGTTTTGAAAAAAGCAAGCGATTTTCGCAAAAAGTGAAAAAAGTTTTCGGGGCTGCAAAAAGGGAGCGTCGGCGCGGCGCTCCCTTTGCATGAATCATGTATAGGACAGCTTCTGAACCAGCTCGTAGGCCTGCTTGACAACCATCTTCAGACTGCCGACCCTGTCGCAGTCGCCGACGAAATACACGGCGGCCCCCCTGCCGGTCTTCTTCAAATGCTTGCCGTCCGCCGCGTTGAAGCGCCCGTCCGACGTATACCCGACCGAAAGGATCACGGTATCGGCAGGCAGCGTCTTTTGTCCCTGCGGCGAGCGGATCACAACGCCCTCGTCCGTGATCGCTTCGACCGTGGATTCAAGATGGGCGGGCACCTTGTGATAACGCAGAAGCTCACGCAGCATGGTGGAATTCGCCATGCAGATGCCTCTTGCGCCGACAAGGTACTTCGTCATTTCCACAACTTCGGGGTGCTTGCCCTGCAGCGCCAGTTCATAGGCGATCTCGCAGCCGGTGAGCCCGCCGCCGACGATGACCACCTTGTCGCCGGCTTCCGTCTTTCCGCTCAAAAAATCCGTTGCCGTCACCGCGCGTTCCGCACCGGGGATGCGCAGCGTGCGCGCCGACGCGCCGGTTGCAACCACCACGACGTCGGCGTCGAGCGCGTCAAGATCGGCGATTTCGGTGTTCATATGCAGCACTGTGTCGGTCGCCTTCAGCTGACGCTCGTACCAGGCGAGCAGCTCCTTGTCCTTCTCCTTGAACGACATGGCGGCAGCCGCCACGAACACGCCGCCGAGGCGGCCGGTCTTTTCATAGAGCGATACCTTGTGCCCGCGCTTTGACGCCTGAATGGCGACCTCCATGCCGCCGATGCCGCCGCCGACCACGGCGATCTTCTTGGGGTGCACGGCAGGCGCTTTGGAATACTTCGTCTCGTTATTTGTCCAGGGGTTCAGCACACAGCGGCCCATTTCCACGTGCAGCGGGTCGATGTCGGTCCCCTGCCCGTTCATGCCGTTGAACGGCAGACACGCGCCGTGGCAGGAAATACAGGGCCGGATATCATCCGGACGGTCTTCCTTGATCTTCGTGATGAACGCCGGGTCGCAAAGAAGCTGACGCCCCACGCCCATAGCGTCGATTCTGCCGGCGGCAATCGACGCTGCCGCCGCGTCGGGCTGCATCCGCCCCGCGCAGACGACCGGCTTTGTCGTGAACTGCTTGATGTGCTCCACATAGGAGAGATTCAGATTCAGCGGTGCGTAGACCGGCGGGTGCGCCCAGTACCAGGCATCATATGTGCCGTTGTCGCAGTTGAACAGATCATAGTCCGCTTCTTCCAAAATGCGGATCGCCTGTTCCGATTCCGCAAGGGTGCGGCCGACCTCCTCGAAATCTTCGCCCGGCACGGCGCCCTGATTGAAACCGCGCGTCATGGAGCAGACGGAATAGCGCAGCGAAACGGGAAAGTCTTCCCCGCAGACCTTCTTAATTTCACGCACGACCTCACACGCGAAGCGCAGGCGATTTTCCAGACTGCCGCCGTAGGCGTCCTTGCGGTGATTGGTGTAGGGCATGGCGAACTGGTCGAGCAGATAGCCCTCGTGCACCGCGTGAATCTCCACGCCGTCGACACCTGCATCTTTGCAAAGCTTTGCGGTCTGACCGAAGGCATAGACAAACTGATGAATCATGGCATCGGTGACGTGGTCCATTTTGACGTCCGGCGCCCAGACGTTGGGTTCGTCCGGATCGGGCGCGGACCACCACCATCTGGACATAACCACTTTGGAAGAGAGCGTTTTCAGAACACCCGGCTTCACAAAGGGCTTGAGCAGCTGCGGCAGAATCATCGACCGCCCGGCGCCGGCGCTGAGCTGGAAGAAGATCTTTGCCCCGCTGTCGTGGATTTCCCGGATCAGCGGCTTGACCGGTTCAAACACCGCGGGATGCTTATAGATCCACTTTTCGCCTAGAATGCTGATCAGCGGAATCAGCCCCGGGATGAACAGGCCGATGTTGTTGTCCTTACGGTCGCGGTAAAAGGCGTCGATCCCCTTGACAAAGCCGCGCTTGGCCTCCCACTGGATCATGTTGGTGCCTTCCATCGGCAGCATGACGATGCGGTTTTTGATTTCAACGTTTCCGACCTTCCAGGGTTGGAACAGCTGTTCATATTTCGGGTTCATGTTTATTTCCTCCTGTAAAACACTCCAAAATTCCTATTTTACAAATTGATTATATCGAAAAAGCATGAACTTTTCAACCATTCAAAGGAATAAAGCCCATGCAAGTGATATTGTGCCTTGCGGCACAGTGATATTGATCCTTCGGATCAGCGATATTTTGCGGCGGTGCCGCAAAACGATATGATATTCGCCATCCAAACTGCGCGCAGCGCAATATCGCTCGGCAACAGCTGAATATCGCTGCGAAGCAATATCGCTCGCCGAAGGCGAATATCGTTGAAAAAAGCACGCTCCCGCGTGCTTTTTTCCTTGTGTAAGTACTCCCAAAAGGTACGAAATCAAGAGAAGTACTCGTAAAAGGTACACGCCGTGCAGCTCCATAAACCGGAATTTATAATGCTGACGAGGGATCTGCCCCAAACCTTGTTCCAACATCCCGGTCTTTATTCCTGTCAATTGGATTTGCACAGTCCACGTTATCGATCCGCGATAATCAGAACACACAGCGCTCAGTTTTTGTATTCATGTCAATCAGAAAAGACATTCCATTTTCCGGATGAACGGCTTCTCCGTCAAATCAGAGTTTTTACATCACATAGATATACGCGATGTGTTCTTTTTCGGACAGGGATACAAAGTCCTCCGCCGTCGCGCGAGCGAAGAAGCCGTATACGAACAGTCCGTTTTCGCGGATGTTCTCCGCCATCGCCGAAAAATCGCCCGCTTCGGCGTCGTCTGCCATCATTTCGATAAACGCGCGGTTGTTCTCGGCGTAGTCGAGCAGCGCCGCCGCGTGCTCTGCCATCTCGTCCGCGACGCGCGTCATATCGTCAAAGTCCGACGGTGCGTAGAGCTTCCCGGTGTCACCGATCTGATCGTTCCCGGGGATAAACGGCGCGCCGTAATACACACCGAACAGGCGGTTTGTGCGGTACTGCGCCTCGCCGGTCCCGTTCGTTTTCAGACAGACCGCGCACCAATAGGGCCAAGCGTCGTTTTTCTTTGCCCAGTCTGCGAATTCGGCGAAGGTCATCACCGTATCGAGTGTGACGAAAGCGGAATATCCGCTGATCGCGGGCAGCTCTCCCAGCGCCGCCTTCACCTCTGCCATATCGCTGCCGTCGCCCTCCATCACGTATCCGGCGTCCACGCCGGCGAGGGCGTGTTTGAGAACGTTGATCGCCGGGAGCCGGACGTAATCCGGGGTGTACCAATTGAGCTTGCCGCGGCTGATCTTTCCGACGAGACTCTGCGAGGGCTCTTTGTTATAGGTGATCGTCTGCGGCGCGTTGATCTCGTATTCACCCCAGCCTCGAGAGTCGGTGTAGACCTCGGTGTAAGGTCCCGTGTGCGGCAGGAACAGCTCGCTGTAAACGCGCAGATCCAGCGTCATGCGGTTGATTTCCGTACCCGGAACGGGCTTGCCGGGATCGTAGAACAGCACGTCCGCGCCCTGCGGCAACAGGAACACGACCGCCAGCACGACTGCCAGCACGACTGCGCCGGCCTTCAGGAACGCGCGGCGGATATATCTGTTGATCTGCTTCGAAAACGCGGCGGCGTCCGCCTGCGTCTCGGCATCCGTCGGTTCTTCACGCATCGCGTCCAGCGCCGGAACGGGCGCTTCGTCCGCCAGAAACTCGCGGATCGCGGCGTGCTTTTCAAGCGTCTCTTCGATTTCCTCTGTATCCTTCTGCTCCAGCGCGCCCTGCGCGTAAAGCTCCAGTTTTTCACGGTATGTCATATCCCAACGCCTCCAGTTTCGTTTTCAGTTCTTTTTTTGCCCGGAACAGCAGCACCCGCACGTTTTCCGGCGTCAGCCCCATGAGCGCCGCGGCGTCCTTCAGCGGCACGCCCGAAAAGTAATGCAGCTGCACGATCTCGCACTTTCTTTCTTCCAGTTCCGTCACCGCGCGCAGCAGCGCCCGGTCCCGCTCGCTTGCGAGCAGCGTTTCCTCCGGCCCCGGATGAACGTCGTCTTCCCGGTCCGGGAATTCGTCCGATACGATCCGCTTTTCTTTCTTTCTGTTGTTGTAATACAGGTTGCGCGCTACCGTATACAGCCATGCGCGGACGTTCGGGTGATTCTCCGGGAGAGAAAGGAGCGCTTTGAGAAAGGTCTCCTGCGTGAGGTCGTCGGCAAGCGTTTCGTTCTTTGATATTACGTAGAGATACAGTCGGATCTCTTTGCTGTAACGCAGGTAAATGCTTTCCAGCAGATCGTTTCTCACGTCCGAGACCTCCTTTCTTTCGCGTCCTTTCGCCAATATAACAATCCGGAGATCGTTTCGTTACACGAAAACGTAAAAATTTATGTGTTCCTGCGAAAAAAAGCCGGAATTGCTTCTCGTCGCGCATAAACCAAAAGCGGACGCCTTCCATAATTGACTGCCGCTTTCAGGTTTGAACTTATTGAGCCGTAATTTTCTTGAAGTACTTTGATATCCGGACACAGTGTTCTAACGTTACTCGAAATGCCCATTTCGTTGAGTTTCCGGCAAAGCTCGGCGCGGGAAATAGGATGGTTCTCATCGGTCTCTCTGCGGAGGAACTCATATAATTTGAGCAGCTTTATCTTATGCATATTCTCTGCCACGGCAAACACCTCCTACTTCAGAATACATAAATGTTTTTTATAATAACATAAAATCGATGAAAAATCAACCGATCGCTGTAACGAAAGCGTTACTTCGACATCGTTTTTCTGCTTTTGCGATTTTTCTGGTTCGACTCCCGCGGTCCCGTAATTTTTGCGATTTGTTTGCATCGTAAAGGAACACAAATAGTACACCAGCATTTTTGACCGTTTTCGGGCTCTGAAAACAAAAAATCAGGCTCCGGGGCAGACGATCGACCGCTCCGAAGCCCGATTTTGCCGTATTTTCGCTGATTTTCGCCCAAAATGCACGAAAAACCGCCTTTTGCCGTGGTAGACAAAAGACGGTTCTTTTATGGCGGAGAGCATGGGATTCGAACCCACGAACCGCTTTTGACGGTTACACGATTTCCAGTCGTGCTCCTTCGACCAGCTCGGACAACTCTCCAAAAACCTTTGCTATTATATCCGACTGATCTGAAAAAATCAAGTGTTTTTTCAAAAAATTTTTCAGAACGTGAAATTATTACACGTTCAGCCATGCAAGGGCGTCGTCTATGGTCTTTTTGCCGATCTCGTTATAGGGATTGATAACCGTAAATACGTGCTCCAGCTTTTTGCCCTCTTCGCCGCCGAAGTCGGCGATATGGCACTGCGTACCGCGCTCATTCAGCATATTGTAAACGTCGTTCGTTTGCTTTCGCGCGAGGATATCTCCGGCGCTCGTGATCAGATACGTTTTCGGCAGCGGCGCAAGATCCACAATATCTTTAAAGTTTGCGTAACGGAAGCACTCCTTCTGTTTGCGGTCGCTGCCCCACAAGCGTTTCGTATAAAGTGCCATATAACCACCGTCGTTCATAGACGGCACCGGGGACGTGAGCAGAAGCCCTGCATAGTTCAAAGAAGTATCAGGCGCACCGAACGCCCTACGAAGCGTTTCGCTCTCGGTGAGAACAGCCGTATAAGCCGCAAGCTGCCCGCCCGCGGAATCGCCGGTAAGAATGATGCGGTTGATATCACAGGGGTACTCGGCGATGTGCTCGCCGATCCAATGCAGCGCCGACATCACGTTTTTAAGCTGCCCGTCTACAGTAATGTCAGGCACCAACGGATAGCTGATATTGAACACGGTATACCCTCTGGAGGCCAGCGCAAGGCAATACAGCTTATTCAGCTCTTTATCGCCGTATTCCCACCCGCCGCCGTGGATATCGATGATCACGGGATTTTTACCGATCGTCGCTTCTGGATAATAGACGTCAAGCAAATGATACACGGAACCATCGTTG
The DNA here is from genome assembly GCA_016290665.1 of Clostridiaceae bacterium. Lineage (GTDB taxonomy): Bacteria > Bacillota > Clostridia > Oscillospirales > Acutalibacteraceae > UBA6857. Next base: position 21,516 of record JAEEUW010000035.1, read on the forward strand.
ATATACGGGATGTTGTTGATCTCTTTGATCCCCTCCGGGGCGGTTTGCGTGGCATGATTTGCAGCGTCCTTTTTCGCCGTGCCGATCCACATAAGCTGCATCAGGCGCACGATGGGAGAACGCATCATTTTTTGATCACGCTCTTTGCCGTAATCATAATCGTGGGACTTGATCATAGCGCCCACCGGGATCGCGTCCGGGGCGTGCAGGTCTCTCGGTTTTGTTTTAACGTGCACAAATAACATAAGCGCAGCCAGAATCAGCAAAATCACACAAACAACGATAATCGCAGGAACCATATGAACGCCTCCTTTTTTATTATATTAACATAACGAATACCGCAATTCAACAAAAAGTTCTTGAATTCCCGGTAAAACAGGAATATACTAAAGAAAAAAACGGGAGTTTCATTATGGATACGATAAAAATTAATTCTCTGAACACAAAAATGGTTGCCCATCGCGGTGTCAGCGGTATTGAGCTTGAGAATACCAACGCCTCTTTTATTGCCGCCGGGAACCGCAGCTATTACGGCATTGAAACCGACGTGCATAAAACCTCCGACGGCAAGTTCGTCGTCCATCACGACGATAACACCGGCCGTCTTTGCGACGTGGACGTGATCGTGGAGGAAACGCCCTTTGATACCCTGCGCAGTTTTCACCTGAACGATAAATACGGCGACGCCACCCGCGCCGATACGCTGATCCCCACGCTGAAGGAATACATCGCAACCTGTAAGCGTTACGATAAAATCGCTGTGCTCGAGCTCAAGAATGAGTTCACCAAAGACGAGATCAACGCCATCTGCGACGAGATCAATTCTTTGGAATATCTCGATAATGTGATTTTCATCTCTTTTGCTTTTGCAAATATGGTCCGTCTGAGAGAGCTCTATCCCCACCAGACTGCACAATTCCTCACCTGCAAATATCAGGACGATCTGCCCCAGATCCTCGGTACGCAGAGGCTGGATATCGACATTGAGTACACCGAGCTTACGAAAGAACGCATTGAAGCTTTCCATGCCCACGGCGTCAAAGTCAACTGCTGGACTTGCGACGATAAGGACTTTGCCGAGTCCCTTGCGCAATGGGGCATTGATTTTATTTCAACCAACATTCTCGAATAAAACATATATAAAGAGAAAACACACATTCTCAAGCCGGGAATGTGTGTTTTTTGCTTATATTCTATTTCAAAAGCGATTCATATCCGCATCTCAGCCGATATCGGGCGTTTCAGTAAACTCCACCTCGGCGGCCTTATAGCCCTCGGTTTCCAGCACGATCACACTGTTCTCCCCTTCATTCAGGAAACAGGCCGGCAGATACGCTGTTTTCTGGGGCCCTTCCTCCCAATAGCGGGAGAGCATTTTGCCGTTAATAAAGATCACGCCTTTTTTGAAGCCGTTCATTTTCACAAAGGTATCGCGCGGCTCGCCGTCAATGATCAGCGCGCCTTTCAGCAGCTGCGGACGTTTTGCGAATCTCGGCCTGTGATCTTTCACAAACGGCACGTCCGAAACGTTATCCAGAGGCAGCGTATAGTGATGCCAATGGTAAAGATACTGCTGCCCGAGCCTAACGCCGCCGATAATCCCTTTTCGGTCGGCAAGCGTGGGGCCGTAGTTGGTTCTTCCCATATTCTCAACAAGAATCGTCAGCTCAGCGCCTTCCAGCGGAACGTCAAATGATATCTTTGATTTTTTATCGTTTCTGTATACACAGCCGCTATATTTTCCGTTCAGAAATACCCATGCGCGGTCGTGGGGCGTAAAGTTCAGCGCGTCCTTATCCTTCGGCCCCTTGATGATCGTTTTATAGCAAATATAG
>JAEEUW010000036.1 GCA_016290665.1 Clostridiaceae bacterium
CTGTCCGCCTGGAACCACGCCGTGGATGCGCCGAACAGCACGCAGAGCGCCAGCACGAGCGCAATCATTTTATAGCCGATGTTGTGGAAAATCGCTTTCATGTTATCATCTCCCGTGCTTCATAGTATCACAGATTGCAGGAGCGGTCAATTCGCCCCCGGAAACCTGAATCATTTTTAATAGAAGGCTTTCGCGCAAAAAATATTTTGCGAACCCTATTGACAGTCACGTGAACTTGTGATATAATCATATCAACGCAAACGAAAGGAGACTGTGCGTGATGAACAACAAGGTATTTACGGCAAGAAAAAGAAACGGCCTGATCGCCGCGGCGGTGGTTGTGCTGCTGGCGGTGATTCTGCTGGGCGGCACGTTCACGATCGTGGACGCCGGCCATACGGGCGTGGTCGTCACGCTCGGCAAGGTGAAGGAGGGCGTGCTGCAGGAGGGCATCCACGTCAAGATCCCGTTCATTCAGCAGGTGGTCAAGATCGACAACCGCATCCGCAAGCTGGAGGTCAACACCGAGGCGTTCTCCAAGGACCTGCAGAGCGTGCGGACCGTCCTCGCCATCAACTACCGCGTGGACACGGCCAAGAGCTATTCCATCTATAAGAACATCGGCGCCGACTATGAAACGGTGCTGGTGACCCCGGCGGTCAACGAGGTGCTCAAGGCGATCACCGCCACCTACACGGCGGAGGAGAGCGTGACCAACCGCAGCCTGATCTCCGACGGTCTGGTCAGCGGGCTCAACGAAAAGCTCAACGACATCGGCCTTTACGTGACGGACGTCAACATCATCGACTTCGACTTCTCCGAGGCCTTCATCGCCGCCATTGAAGAAAAACAGGTGGCGCAGCAAAAGCTGCTGAAGGCCGAAACCGAGAAGCAGACCGCGATCACCAACGCCAAGGCCGAGGCCGAGGCGATGAAGATCCGCGCCGAGGGCGAAGCCGAAGCCAACCGCAGGATCAGCGCGTCGCTGTCCGACAAGATCATCGAAAACAAGAAGATCGAAAAATGGGACGGCGTGCTGCCCAGGGTCAGCGGCAGCGCCGGCACGCTGGTGGATTTCAGCGATCTCGCCGGTGAAAGCGGGAAGTGAGCCGTCAGCAGTCAGCTGTTAGCGGTTAGCAGTCAGCGGGACGCGGGGGAGGTTCAGATATACCGAACCCGCGCACCCGCGCAAAGAGCGTAAATCGATGGGTGTATATCTTAAGCTGTCAAAGCGGTAGTTCAATGCGGAAAACAGTTGGCTTTTGTCGCGTAGGGGCGACCCTGCGTGGTCGCCCGGGTTACATTCACCGGAACGCTGTGGAAAGGAGAGATCCCGCATGGCAAAACTGGAACGTACGGTACAAGATCATTTCGACGCTGTGCTTGACCGGCTGACGCGCGGCATCCTGCAAGGCAGCATCTCTGCCTCGCTGGAGGATCAGGCCGACTACGCCTTTTCCGACGGCCGCGTGGCGGTGCGCGTGTTCGAGCGCTACAGCTATCTGGGCGGCAACCGGCTCACGATGACGCTGATCGTCAGCGAGCGCTGCGGTCAGACGCAGGTGACGGCCATCACCTCCGGCGGGAGCCAGGCGCTGTTTTATAAGATCAACACCTTCGGCGAAGAAGCCTTCCTCAAAAAGCTGGAAGCGCTGCTGTGAAAGGAGAAACGACCATGGCATTCTGGCTGTTCATGCTGATCAGCGCCCTGCTGCTGCCGGCAACCATGCTGGTGTTCGGCCGCCTGTTCCAGACAAGGCCGCCGCAGGAGATCAACAACCTTTACGGCTACCGCACGGCGCGGTCGATGCAGAGCGCCGACGCCTGGCGCTTTGCCCATGCCTGCTGCGGCCGGCTCTGGGTGCGCTGCGGCGCGATCGCGTCCGCGGCAACGATCCTCGTGTTCGCCCTGCTGCTCGGGCGCGGCGTGCAGACGATCGGCTTTGTCGGTGGCGGGCTGGTCTGGCTCCAGACGCTGCTGCTGGCCGCCACGTTTTTGCCGGTGGAGCGCAGGCTGAAACAAACCTTTGACGAAAACGGGATACGCAGGGAAGGGAGCGTTTGACATGAAAAAGGGAAACAGATTCATCCAGATTCACAAAGAGGGCAGGGGCCTTTCGCCGATCAAGCTGATATTGCTCGACAAGGAGACCGGCGTGCAGTACCTGCTTTTGGAGCACGGATACAGCGCGACCATAACCCCGCTTCTGGACCGCGACGGCAAGCCGCTGATCGGCCGGTCGTGGTCGGTGGAGATGGAGGGTTGAATTGTAACGTCAAGGGCGGCCGGCGGCCGCCCGGTTTTCTCTGCGGCAAACAGTGCGCGGCGACAGCGTTCCCATTTGCTGCGCAAACGGGGACGCCATTGTTGTGCCTTTCCGCCAAGGGTGCGCGGGGGTGAGGTGGCCTTACCCGTCTTCGCGCTTCGCGCGAATCCACCCTTTCTCGGCTCCCGCCTCGGTCGTTGCTTCGCAAGGCTTTGCCTTGCGAGGTCTCCACCGGAGACCCGCAACCCAAAGGGGAGGGCAAGTTAGGTTGCGGGCTCGCAGCGAGGTTGGCGGTGATTTGGTTGCCTTGCCGGAGCGCCGGTGCTGTGCACTTCTGTTGACTGTTGACTGTCAACTGAGCCGCGCGGCGCGCGGCGCTACGGTCTGTTCCCTTCGCGGCCGCTCTCTTCCGATCGCCCAACTCTTCCCCGCGTCCCTGTCCCCTGTTCTCTGACCCCTCCACACTTTTTGCGCCCGATGACTTGCAAACCGCAACAGATTGTGGTATAATACATCTGATTATGAACGTTTTACCGCAGAAACAGGTACCCCTGAAAGGATGATCCAGAATGGTACGCAACAAAGTGAAGCTCAACATCGCCGGCGCGGAATATGCCATCGTGACCGAAGACGACGTCAAATACGTGGCCGAGTTGGGCAAGGACGTGGACCGCGCCATCACCCAGACGATGAAGGAAAACCCGCATATCTCCGTGACGCAGGCCGCCGTGCTGACCACGCTGACCTTTGCCGACGAATACAAAAAGGCAAGCACCACGGCCGACCACCTGCGCGAGCAGATCAAGGATTATCTCGACGACGCTTCCAACGCCAAGAGCAAGGCCGACTGGGCCCGCCACGAAGCCGAAAAGGCCAAGCGCGACCTGGAAAACGCCAACCTCGAGATCGACCGTCTGAAGGCGCAGCTCGCCTCCGTGCTCAACCAGATCTCCGGCAGCTGAACATGACAGACCGTCCGGAGCTTCTGGCGCCCGCCGGGTCGCCCCAATGCGTGACCGCCGCCGTGCGCGCCGGCGCCGACGCGGTCTATCTGGGCACCAGAGCGTTCAACGCCCGCCGCGGCGCGGAAAACTTTGACGACGAAGCGCTGCAGCAGGCGATCCGCTATTGCCGTCTGCACGGCGTCAAGGTGCATATCACGCTGAATACGCTCGTTTCCGACGCCGAGCTGCCGCAGGCGAAAGAGGTCATCAGGCACGTTTGCGCCCTGGGCGCAGACGTGCTTATTTTGCAGGATCTCGGCCTTGCCGCGCTGGCAAAGCGCTGCGCACCCGACCTTGCGCGCCACGCGTCCACCCAGATGTCGGTGCAGACCAGGGCCGGCCTTGCGCTGCTGCGTGATCTCGGCTATTGCCGCGCGGTGCTGCCGCGGGAGCTGACGAAAGAAGAGATCCGCGCCCTGCGCGAAAGCACCGACCTGGAATTGGAAGTCTTCATCCACGGCGCACAGTGCATGTGCGTGTCGGGTCAATGCTTTATGAGCGCCATGCTCGGCTCGCGCAGCGGCAACCGCGGCCTTTGCGCCCAGCCGTGCCGTCTGCCGTTTTCGGCCGACGACAGCCTGCGCTATGATCTGAGCTTAAAGGATCTTTCTCTGATGGACCGGCTGCAGGAGCTTTCCGGCCTCGGGATCGATTCCTTCAAAATCGAAGGGCGCATGAAGCGCCCCGAATACGTGGCCGCCGCCGTGACCTACGCCAAAAAAGCGATGGCAGGGGAGCGCGACGCCGCAACCGCCGACGCCCTGCGCGCCGTCTTTTCGCGGCAGGGGTTTACGTCCGGGTACTATGACGACCTGCGCGGCAGAGAGATGTTCGGCGTGCGCACCAAAGAGGACGTGACCGCCGCGAGCGGCAAGGTGTTCTCCGCGCTCGCGCAGCTTTATGAAAAAGAACGCGCCGACGTACCGGTTTCGTTCCGGCTGAAGGTCCGCGCGGGAGAACCGCCCGCGCTGCAGGCGAGCGCCCGCGGCGAAACGGTCACCGTGTGCGGCGATGAGCCGCCGGAACCGGCGCGCGAAAAACCCTTGACCGAGGACGGCCTTATCCGCCGGCTGCAAAAATGCGGCGGCACGGCCTTTGCCCCGGAGGAGATCGCGGTCACGCTGGACGACGGGCTGATCGTGCCCGCAAGCGAGATCAACGCCCTGCGCCGCGCCGCGCTGGAACGGCTGGAACATGCGCTTTCATCTGTAAAGGCAAAGAACTTTACAGACGTGCAGATTTTTAAGAGTGATTCCGATTTGGAAAAAACAAGCTCCGGCACTGCCGCGCACGGCCGCGCGGACGCCCGGACGCCGAAATTCCGCCTGCGGCTGGAGTCGCCGGCGCAGATTCCACAGGATCTGACGGATGTGGAAAACTTATATTTCCCGCTGGAATGCGAGGAAAAGCTTGTGGAAAAAGTGCAAAACTGCCTGATTCCACTGGGATTGGAGCTTCCGCGGGGCATTTTCGGCGGCGAAGAACGGCTGGAACGGCTGCTGCGCCGCGCAAAAGAAAACGGAATCAGAATTGCGCTTTGCTCCACGCTGGATGCCGTTGCGCTGGCCAAAAAACACGGGTTTGAGATCCACGGCGGCTTCGGTCTGCACTGCTTCAACAGCCTGACCGCAGAGGTTCTGGAGGAGGCGTTTGGTGTAAAGTCAATTACCTTGTCACCTGAACTGACCTTGCAGCAGGCGCTGGCGCTCAGAACAAGCGTGCCGCGCGGCCTGATCGGCTACGGCAGACTGCCGCTGATGCTCACGCGCAACTGCCCGATCCGCAACGTGACCGATTGCGGGAGCTGCAAACGCAGCCGCTTTCTGACCGACCGCAAGGGTCTGCGCTTCCCGGTGCGCTGCCGCTTCGGCTGTGCCGAGGTGCTCAATGCCTATCCGATCTGGCTGGCCGACCGGATGCGCGAACTGCGCGGTCTGGACTTTCTTACCTTTTCTTTTACCGACGAACCGCGGCAGACGGTCGACGCCGTGCTGGCTGCCTACCGCAGCGGCCGGCCTGCAACCGGCGACTTTACCCGCGGGTTATATTACAGAGGCGTGGAATAACGCAGGAGGACAACACTATGCCGAAACGCAGCGATTACCTTTCGTGGGACGAATACTTCATGGGCATTGCCATCCTTTCGTCCTATCGCAGCAAGGACCCCAACACGCAGGTGGGCGCCTGCATCGTCAACGACCATAACAAGATCATGTCGGTGGGCTACAACGGCTTTCCGATCGGCTGCAGCGACGACCAGTTCCCCTGGGAGCGCGAGGGCGACGCCTATGACACCAAGTACCCCTACGTCTGCCACGCGGAGCTGAACGCCATCCTCAACAACGCCGGAGCGAATCTGGCGGGCTGCCGCATCTACGTGGCGCTGTTCCCGTGCAACGAATGCGCCAAGGCGATCATCCAGAGCGGCATCCGCGAGGTGGTTTATCTGTCCGACAAATACGCCGACACGCCGATGACGCGCGCCAGCAAGCGGATGTTCAACGCCGCCGGCGTCAAGCTGACCAAGCTGCAGCCGAAGCGCAAGAGCATCGTGATCGATCTGGACGAAAGCAAGATTTGAGCGCGCAGCGCGCAGGATCGCTCGAGGCAAAACAGACAAAAAAACACGGCAGGGAACAACTCCCCGCCGTTGGTTTTGAGGGTTCTTTTGTCCGCCGTGCGCCGGCTCACGGCATGACGACCGAAACGGTCACCACGTCGTCGCGTTTGTTGAAGAAGCTCAGAATGTCCTCGGTGTCCAGCTTGTAGGACGCGCGCAGCGACAGATCGTAGGCGACGCGGCCGTGCTCTTTTTTCGACATGCGCATGTCGACCAGATGGATGGCCCATTCCTTGAGCTGCTCGTCCAGCGCGTTCTGGAATTCCTGGCTTTGCACCACGGTGAACGAAATCTGATAAAGCGGCATCGATTCCGAGCCGACCTTGAACTTGTGCAGCAGATACTGGAACAGCGCGATCATGGCCGTGGTGAAGATGCCCAGCACGTACATGCCGCCGCCGATGGCAAGGCCGATGCCTGCCGTGCACCACAGACCGGCCGCCGTGGTCAGGCCGCTGACGGCGCCCTTGTTCTTGAAGATGACGCCCGCGCCGAGAAAGCTGATGCCGCTGATGACCTGCGCCGCAAGACGCGCCGGGTCGGTGCCGCGGACGCCTTCATAGAACAGCCCGGTGCTGGTGGCCATATCGGTGAAGCCGTATTTGGAGACCACCATAATCAGCGCAGAGGCCGCGCAGACGATCACGTGGGTGCGCAGGCCGGCGCCCTTGAACCGGCGGCTGCGCTCATAGCCGATGACGGCGCCGCTGCACATGGCAAGCAGAATGCGCAATCCGAATTCCAGCAGCATGAGCCAGCTGATCCGGTCGCTTGCATAAAGCGGAAACATACGCTCAAGTCCCTTCTGAATGAAAAAATCCGCATATTGCGGGCACTGTCTCTACCCATCATTGTATAACAGAACCACAAAAAAAGCAACCTCTTTTGCAGAACTTTTTCGGAATTAAGGCATCTTTCCAAGAAAGAACCGCCTGACAGGAGATCACCATGAACCGATTACTGTGCTTTGTTTTAGCGCTTCTGCTTTTCGCCGGGTGCATACTTCCCGCGGCCGCGGCGGCCGAAGAACCGCCCGCCGTGGGGCAGGTGCAGGACGTGACGACGACGCTGGAGGACGAGACCACCGTGTCTCTGCAGTGGAGCGCCGTGCCCGAAGCCACGGGCTACAAGGTCGCGTATTACAACGAAAAGACCGACAAATACAAAACGCTGGTGACCACCACGGCGACCCGGGCGCTGCTGTTTTCGCTGGAACGCGGCAAAACCTATCGCCTGCGCGTGCGCGCGTTCCGAAAAGACGGCGGGAACGTTGTCTGGGGCGAACCGAGCGCGGACGCCTATGCCGCAACGGCGCCGGGCGCTCTGCGCGGCCTTCACGTCAAGGACGTTTCCAGAACCACCGTGACGCTCGGCTGGAAACAGACGAAGGGCGCCACGCATTACGAGGTCTATCTCTTTGACGACGCGAAGGGGTCGTTCCGGCTCTACGGACTCAGCGGCCATCTGCAGATGACGGTGAAGAATCTGCAGCCCGACCGGCTCTACCGGTTCCGCGTGCGGCCGTTCCGGCTCGACAAGGGCAAATATGCGCCCGCGCCCGACGCCGGCGAAACGGAAGAGACCACCGACACCGACGGTCTGCCGCACACGGTCTGGCAGGCGTGCAAGGCCTACGGCGCCGCGCTGAACGCCGCCAAGCACGGCGGCACGTATCAGCTGACCCGGAAAAAGACGGTTCAGACCGAAAAGCACAGCGTGTCGCGCGCGGCGTTTGACGGCACGGTCCAGAACCTGATGCACCTGTTTTCGGGGTCGCAGACGAAGAAATACAGCGTGAAGAACGGCAAGGCCGCCGACGGCACCGCCGCCGCGTCGCTTTTGCCGCCCGCCGGCAGGGACGTCAGTCTGACGCCGAATGACGTCAAGCGCTTTTCCGTGGAAGAGAACCGGGACGGCGGCTATACGCTGACGCTGACGCTGAACGAGGACGTCTCTTTGTATGAAGACGGCAAAACGAGCCGCCCGACCACGCTTTCCAGGGCGACGGGCTGGCTGCGCTTTGAAAAGCTCGACACCACGCCGATCCGCCTGCAAAGCGGCAAGGTGTTCTATGACGGCGCGGTGCTGAAGCTCACGCTGGATCAAAAAGGCCGCGCAGCGGCGCTGACCACCCGGGTGCGCGCGGCGCTGAAGCTGGACTGCTATGCCGCTTCGGTCGCCTTCGACGCGGCGATCGCCTACGACTGCAAAGAGCAGTATCGGCTGCAGTACAACGGAACGTAAAAAATCTCGGCTTTTTTGCGGTTAGCTCTTGCAACAAAGCGCTGAATTTGGTATCATATTATTTGGTTAATCAAGCGGCGGTTTTGCCGCCTTTGCCAATTCAAAACAATCCGAAAGGAGAACAAGCAGCATGAATTATTCAAACGAAGTGGAAAGAATGTGCACGGTCGCCAAGGGACCGCACCACGGACCGGCTCCCATTCCCGAAGAGGGCAAATGGGTCAAGGCGTATGAGATCAAGGATATCTCCGGTTTCACGCACGGCGTCGGCTGGTGCGCGCCGCAGCAGGGCGCCTGCAAGCTTTCGCTCAATATCAAAAACGGCATCATCGAAGAAGCGCTCGTGGAAACGATCGGCTGCTCCGGCATGACCCACTCCGCCGCCATGGCCAGCGAGATCCTGCCCGGCAAGACCATTCTGGAAGCGCTGAACACCGACCTTGTGTGCGACGCGATCAACACCGCCATGCGCGAGCTGTTTTTGCAGATCGTCTACGGCCGTTCGCAGTCCGCGTTCTCCGACGACGGCCTCACCGTCGGCGCAGGGCTCGAGGACCTCGGCAAGGGTCTTCGCTCCCAGGTCGGCACGATGTACGGCACCAGACTGAAGGGCACCCGCTATCTGGAAATGGCGGAGGGCTACGTGACCCGCATGGCGCTGGACAGCGACGATCAGGTGATCGGTTACGAATTCGTTTCGCTCGGCAAGATGACCGACTTCATGAAGAAGGGCGACGACGCGAACACGGCCTTTGAAAAGGCCAAGGGCACCTACGGCAGATTCGCCGACGCCGCGAAGTATATTGATCCCCGCAAGGAATAAGGAGGTAAGAAAAGATGGCTTTGTTTGAAAACTATGAAAGACGCGCGGACAAGATCCTCGCCGTTCTGAAGGAATACGGCATTTCTTCCATCGAAGAATGCAAAGAGCTGACCCTCGCCAGAGGCATCGACGTGGATAAGATCGTCCGCGAGACCCAGCCCATCTGCTTTGAAAACGCCGTCTGGGCCTACACCGTCGGCTGCGCCATCGCGCTCAAGAAGGGCTGCACCAAGGCTGCCGACGCCGCCGCCGCCATCGGCGAAGGCCTGCAGTCGTTCTGCATCCCCGGCTCCGTTGCCGAAAACCGCAAGGTCGGCCTCGGCCACGGCAACCTGGGCAAAATGCTGCTTTCCGAAGAGACCGAATGCTTCTGCTTCCTGGCCGGCCACGAAAGCTTTGCCGCCGCGGAAGGCGCCATCAAGATTGCACTTAACGCCAACAAGGTCCGCGTGAAGCCCCTGCGCGTCATCCTGAACGGCCTCGGCAAGGACGCCGCCATGATCATTTCCCGCATCAACGGCTTCACCTATGTCAAGACCGAGTTCGATCCCTACTCTGAAACCGTCACGGTCGTTTCCGAAACGCCCTATTCCGACGGCCCGCGCGCCAAGGTCCGCTGCTACGGCGCCGACAACGTCCCCGAAGGCGTTGCCATCATGAAGCTGGAGAACGTCGGCGTTTCGATCACCGGCAACTCCACCAACCCCACCCGCTTCCAGCATCCGGTGGCCGGCACCTATAAGAAATGGTGCACCGAAAACGGCGTCAGCTACTTCTCCGTGGCGTCCGGCGGCGGCACAGGCCGCACGCTCCATCCGGACAACATGGCGGCAGGCCCGGCTTCCTACGGCATGACCGACACCATGGGCCGCATGCATTCCGACGCGCAGTTCGCCGGCTCCTCTTCGGTGCCCGCGCACGTGGAAATGATGGGTCTCATCGGCATGGGCAACAACCCGATGGTCGGCGCGACCGTCGCCTGCGCCGTTGCCGTGGAAGAAGCTTCAAAGTAAGCAGTCAGCAGTTAGCTGTTAGCAGTTAGCAAAAAGCCGCTCCTGGTGGAGCGGTTTTTTTCGTGGTCAGTGGCTAGTGGTTAGTGACGCGGGCGGGGAGAGTTGCGGAGGGAAGGACGCGACCGCACAGGAAGATCCATTGTCGGCTGTCTGCCTCTCCCGTCATCGTGCTGCGCACGATGCCACCCTCCCCATGAAGCTGCGCTTTTCAGCGCAGCGGGGAGGGCTTATAAAGCCTTCCCCAGCGCACGCAGTGCGCGATATGGGGAAGGGGGACCGCGCGCGAAGCGCGTGGTGGAAGAGGCGCGAACGCTTAAACAATTTTTGCTTGCTTTTTTTGCGGAAATATGGTAGAGTAAAGGCGTCACACAAACTAAATATTAACACACAGGATGCACTTGGTAAAAGTGCGTCTCGATTAACAATACCTGTGTGGAATGTTAGTTTGTGTGACAGCAAATGAGATGCATTTTTCGTGCGTCTCGCTTGCGGGGCGCATTTTTAAGTTTGGGGAGGAGAGCATACAATGAAACACATGAAAAGAACCCTTGTCGTTTTGCTGACGCTGGTGCTGCTTTGCACAGGTGTGCCGTTTGCGTTTGCGGAGGATGTGACGATTGTGGACAGCGGGACGTGCGGCGATAACCTGACTTGGACGCTCGACAGCGAAGGTACGCTGACAATCAGAGGAACTGGCGATATGACGAGTAGTCCATGGATATCCACCTATTCTACACAGATTAAAAAAGTTTTGATAGAAGATGGTATAACGAGTATCGATGATTATGCGTTTTCTGGATGTAGAAATCTTGAGAGTGTTGTGATTCCTGAGAGTGTAACGACTATTAAAGAAGGGGCATTTTCAAAATGCATACACTTGGAAAGCATTCAAATACCAGATAGTGTTACTGATATCGGACATTATGTATTTCAAAACTGTCCAAGGTTGGACTTGTATTTTGGAAAAAATATTAAATCGATTAATGTAGATAATTGGGATCATTGTGTGAATTCCATCTCTGTATCTGAAGACAACGCTTTTTATTCATCTATTGATGGCGTTTTATTCGATAAAGACAAGACAAAACTACTTGCGTATCCCAATGCAAATGAGAGGAAAAGCTATGCTGTACCTGAAGGGACAAAAGAAATCGGTTATGGGGCTTTTGTTGTTTCTTCTCTCTTAAACCAAATCGTCATTCCTGCATCGGTTGAGAGAATAGAGCCTTTAGCATTCTTCTATTGTATGTTACACCCCTCTTGTAGATATATTGTAAAATCTTTGACCGCCTCTTTTGATGATCTGGGAGAAGAATTGCCCGGCACGATGGGCGCGAACTGGTATGAATTGGCGGACATTTCTTTTGACGATGCATACGAGCTGATTTGGAATTTCAAGTATAATCTTGATGATACCCTTGATTCTTACCTTCTTGAAAAGAATGAATGGTACTACGTCGGCACCATTCGCTGCCACTCAGGTTCCACTGCCGAAGCCTATGCCATCGAACACGGCATGGACTACGAGCTGACCCACTTCTTTGAGGGCGACTGGACCTACGACTGGGATAATCTCGTCCGCTGGCGCAAGTGCATCCACTGCGATGAACGCGAAACCGAACCGCTGGAAACCGAGAACCCCGGCGGCGCGGAAATCGTCGGCCCGGCGGACGGCGACACCTCGTTTGACGTCGAACCAGTCAGCACGGACTATGTGCTGATCCAGGAAGCCCTCGGCGAGCAGAACGTGGTCAAAGCGTTCGACATCAGCCTGAAGAATCAAGACGGCGTGCACGTGCAGCCGAAGGGTACCGTCAAGGTGAAGCTCCCCGGCGATTTCAAAGCGGGCGATTACAAAGTCTACCGCGTGAACGCCGACGGCACCTATACCGATATGCAGGCGTTCCTTGAGGGCAGTCACCTTGTGTTCTATACCGACCATTTCAGCCTGTATGTGGTTGTGGATGAGAGCGCGCCGGCCGAACCCGATACACCGGAAACGCCCGACACACCCGCAAAGGAAAGCAAGGTCCGTTTCATCCTGCGCACCGTGTTTGAATTCCTGCAAAAGCTGATCCGCATCATCTTCGGCAAATAAAACAACAGCCCCGCTCAATGAGCGGGGTTTCCTTTTGACAGGTGTCTGCGCTGTTGTTACCGAATAAAATTCGTCCACGCGTGCGGCTCCTTCTCCGGCAGACCGAACGCCTCCTTGCCGAGCGCAATGCTCTTCATCAAAAACGCCATGTTGCGCGCGAGGGTGCGCATGGTCTGTTTGCCCTCCTCGTCGGCGTCCGCTTCGCCCGGCGCGCCGCCGTGGATGCTGTTCCAATACTGGCTCGACGCCACGGGCATGCCGCAGATCGTGAAATACTTGTTCAGCCGGTCAAAGCTCGCCGTGGTGCCGCCGCGCCGCGCGCAGACGACCGACGCGCCGACCTTCATGGTTTTGTCAAAGCCCGAGCTGTAAAACAGCCGGTCGGCAAAGGCGGTCAGCGTGGCGTTCGGGCCGGCGTAATAGACGGGGGAAGCCAGAACAAGACCGTCGGCATCCTGAAAGATCGCCGCCGCCTCGTTCACCGCGTCGTCAAAGACGCATCTGCCGGTTTTGCCGCAGCCGCCGCAGGCCGCGCAGCCGCGGATCGCCTGATTGCCGATCTGCATCGTGACGACCTCGATCTCCTCTTCGCGAAAGACCTGTTCCATCTCACGCAGGGCGAGCGCCGTGTTGCCGTTTTTGTGCGGGCTGCCGTTGATCAGTAATACCTTCATAACCAGACTCCTTTCAAAAAAGCCGCCGATGGGGAACCGGCGGCTGTCTCTTATATCTTATGCGGGCAGCTTGAGTTTGTCAAGATGCAGCGCCGCCTTGATGGCGTCGAACGAGCGGTAGAGCTTGTTGACGATCCCGGCAAGGCCCTTCCAGAACGGGGAGGCGTTGTTTTCCGCCGGGGCGGGCTCGCTGTAAAGGAAGCGGCCGTTCTTGTCGTAATGATAGACGTAGCCGTTGACGACCTCGCTGCGGGCCACCTCCAGCGACGGGTCGTTGAACTGCGAATAGGGCGGCAGGGAATAGATATCCTTGACGTCCTCGAGAATCAGTCTGGCCGCAAAGTTCTTGATATCCTCGCGGAAGTTCATGTAGGTGTGACCCACGCCCTTGAAGAACCAGGTGTTTTCCGGCAGGGCGCAGGTGGAAGCGTCGATCATGCCGTCGGGCGAAAGGTGGTTGTGGGCCGGGTCGCTGCAGACGGTGCCCTTGGCGGTGTAGCCGTCGCCCAGCGTTTCGCCGATGTTGGCGAAGGTGGCGCCGAGGCCGGAGGAATAGGGCGTCAGCAGTTCGTCGGAGTTGACGTTGCCGGAGCCAAAGAGCACGGGCATGATGTTGCCGGTGCCGTAGCACGAAACGATGTGGATCTGCATGCCGCCCGCCAGCAGCTGCTGCAGCGTGCCGGGCAGCGCTCTGCGCGCCGCGTCATAGGCGTCGCATTCCGCGCGCACCTTGGCGTGCGCCTCGTCGCCGAGATACTTGTCTTTGGCAACGGCGTAGTCCGCCGCCGGGCAAAGCGCCCACATCATGGAGCTGTTGACCACGAGCAGCTGGCGCACCTCCTCCAGCGCCTCGCGCAGCACCTTTTCCGTTACGCGGGCGGGGAGGGCGGCGCGCAGCGCCAGCGAGACCTGATAGCCGAGATCGCCGGGCAGCAGGGCCGGCAAAACGGTTTCGTGGTCATAGTTGACGTCATAGATTTTGACGTTGTCGGTCATCACGTCGCCGAGGATCTGGGCGCCGTCAAAGGCGGGAATCACCGCCACGATCTTTTCAATATACTTGATGTCTTCGGGATAGTCATACAGATACTGCGTCAGCACGGTGCCGCCCTGGCTGACCGGGACCAGCATCACCTTTTCGGCGCCGGTCTGCGGCAGCACGATTTCTGTCAGAAAGCGGTGCAGCCCGTCGGAGACCTGCTTGATCGAGCCGAAGGAATCATAGGCGTAATAATAGCGCACGTCGTTGTAATCCTCGAGCCCGTGGATGGCGATATGGTGCTGGACCTCGGCCTGCTTTTCGGGCGGCAGGTCGCTGAACGCCGCGTCGTTGGGCGTCACGATGCGCTCATAGACCGGCGTGCCGTCGGGGTTCGTTTTGAACGCCTTGAACAGGTCGTCCACGACCTCCTTGACCGCCTTGGAAAGATGCAGGTCGCTGCGGGTCAGAATGCTGGCAAGGCCGGGCGCAAGCACCTTTTTCAGAATGTTTTCCACGTTGAGGCCCGGCAGCTCAAAGGCGTTGATCATGCCCAGATACTCGTCGCCGTCATAGACCTTGGTTTCGCTCTGGCCGAAGCCGGGAATCAGCACGATGGGCGTTTTTTCTTTCTTGCCGGTTTCGGCAAACGCAAGGGCCGCCGTCGTGAGCAGCAGCACCAGACTCAGCAGCACGCAAAGCAGCTTTTTGGACGTTTTCTTCATCTTCCTCATCCTTTCTCCGGCTCGGCCGGGCGGGTTCTGTGTTCAGTATAGCACTTCGGCGAGAGGCGGTCAAGACAAAGTTGCCCTTTTTATGTGGAAAGCATGAACTCTTTTTTGCCCCGGGGCCGCTTCCGCGGGAAATAAGCCTTGCCTTTTTCGGGGCGGTGTGATAAAATAAAGTGATATCGAAAATGAACGGAGGTACTCCCCATGAAAAAAACCACGTTGCTCAAAGCCGCCCTCGGCGCCGGCGCGGTCGGCGCGGCCATTCCCGTGCTGATCGACCATCTGCTGATTCACCGCAAGTTCGAGCTGCCCCAGGGCGCCAAGGACGCCGTTTCGGGCGCCGACATGACCGAGCTGCACGCGCTGCGCGACGACTACATGAACTGGCTGGAAAACTACGGTTATGAGGAGCATCACCTTGTGACGGACGACGGCCTGACCCTCAACGGCTTTTTGTTCAAGGCAAAGGAAGAAAGCAACATCTACGCCTTCTGCTCCCACGGCTACCGCAGCAGCGGCAAGACGGAGTTCTGCGCGATTCTGCAATACTATCTCAGCCGCAATATCAACGTCTTCATCTGCGACCACCGCGGCGCGGCGTCCAGCCAGGGCAACATCATCGGCTTCGGCGCGCTGGAATCGAAGGACTGCATCAAGTGGCTCGGCTATCTCAACGACAAGTTCGGCAGCGACATCAAGCTGATCATCCACGGCATTTCGATGGGTTCCGCCACGGTCATGCTGATGACCGGTTCGCCCGACCTGCCCGAAAACGTCAAGTTCTGCGTGGCCGACTGCGGCTTCACCAGCGCGTGGGATGAGTTCACCTACAAGCTCGGCGAAATGAAGGTGCCCGCGCACCCGCTGATCGAGATCGTCAACGCGGTCAACAAAAAGATCGGCGGCTACGACTTCAAAAAGGATACCTCCGCCATTGACGCGGTCAGGCGCGCCAAAATCCCCATGCTGTTCGTCCACGGCGAAGCCGACGCCTTTGTGCCCACCAAGATGGTCTATGAGCTCTATGACGCCTGCGCCTGCCCCGACAAGGATATCCTTGTTGTGAAGGGCGCCGACCACGCCGCGTCGTTCATCACCGACCAGCCGGCCTATGAAGCCAAGCTCGACGCGTTCATCGACAAATTTGTCCGCGCCGATTAAACAGAAAGAGGGCGTCCCCATGGAAAAGATCAGAATGAACAAGATCGTCGAGATGGACGGCGACGAGATGACCCGCATCATCTGGCAGACGATCAAGGATGAATTGCTTTCTCCCTTTGTGGAGCTGAACACCGAATACTACGACCTCGGTCTGCCGCACCGCGATGAGACGAACGATCAGGTCTCGATCGACGCGGGCGAAGCGATCAAAAAATACCGCGTCGGCGTCAAGTGCGCCACGATCACGCCCAACGCGCAGCGCGTGGCGGAATATCACCTCAAGGAGATGTGGAAGAGCCCGAACGGCACCATCCGCGCCATTCTGGACGGCACGGTGTTCCGCACCCCGATCCTCGTCAGCGGCGTCAAGCCCGCGGTGCGTTCCTGGCAAAAGCCGATCACCATCGCGCGTCACGCCTACGGCGACGTGTATAAGGCCACGGAGTTCCGGCTGACGAAGCCCGGCAGGGCCGAGCTGCTGTTCACCGCGGAGGACGGCGAGCAAAGACGCGCCACCATCTACGATTTCGAATGCGGCGGCGTGCTGCAGGGCATGTTCAACAAGGACACGTCCATCGAATCGTTCGCGCGCTCGTGCTTCAACTATGCCATCGAGACGAAGCAGGACCTCTGGTTTTCCACCAAGGACACGATCTCGAAGCAGTATGACCAGACGTTCAAGCTGATCTTTGAAGACATCTTTAACCGCGAATACAAGGCAAAATTCGACGAACTGGGCATCACCTATTTCTACACCCTCATCGACGACGCCGTGGCCCGCGTGATCCGCTCCAAAGGCGGCTACATCTGGGCGTGCAAGAACTATGACGGCGACGTGATGAGCGACATGGTCTCGACGGCGTTCGGCTCGCTGGCCATGATGACGAGCGTGCTCGTCTCGCCGGACGGCAACTTTGAATACGAGGCCGCCCACGGCACCGTGACCCGCCACTACTACCGCTATCTGGCGGGCGAAACGACCTCGACCAACCCGATCGCCACGATCTTCGCCTGGACGGGCGCGCTCAAAAAGCGCGGCGAGCTGGACGGCAACGCCGCCCTCGTGCGCTTTGCAAAAACGCTGGAGGAAGCGTCGCTCGCCGTGATCGAAAGCGGCCGCATGACCAGGGATCTGGCGCTGATGTGGCAGGGCGACGTGAAGGCCGAAACGCTGACGACCGACGACTTCATCGCCGCCGTCCGCAAAGAACTGGAAGCAAGACTCTGAGAAAGGGGAACGACCCATGAGCGTTTATAAGTCCCTCTATGACACCATGCCCGACGGCAGAGAGGTGTATGTTTACAAGATTGAAAACAACAACGGCGTCTACGTGGAGCTGCTGACCCGCGGCGCCACGCTGAGTTCTTTCGTCTGCCCCGACCGCGACGGCAACATGGGCGACATCATCATGGGCTTCGACAGCCTCGCCGGCCACCTTGCCACCACGACCTATGCGGGCCAGATCATCGGTCAGTATGCCAACCGCATCTGCGACGGCAGATTTACGCTCGGCGGCAGAGAATACAACGTGACGAAGAACGAAAACGGCGTCACCTGCCTGCACGGCGGCGACGAATACAGCAGCGCGCTTTGGAAGGCGATCATTACCGACGACAACGCCGTGGAATTCTCCTACCACAGCCCCGACGGCGCCGAGGGCTTCCCCGGCAACGTGGATATCACGGTGCAGTATGTGCTGACCGACCATGGCGAGCTGGAGATTCACTACGCGGCGACGAGCGACAAGGACACCGTCATGAATTTCACGAACCACGCCTACTTCAACCTCGGCACGGTGCAAAGCGGCGATATCCTCGGCACGGTGCTGCAGCTCAACTGCGATTCCTTCACCCCGACCGACGCGCGTTCCATCCCCACGGGCGAAATCCGTCCGGTGGAGGGCACGGCGTTCGACTTCCGCGCGCCGAAGCCGATCGGCCGCGACATCGGTGCTGACGACGAACAGCTCCGGCAGTGTAAAGGCTATGACCACAATTTCTGCATCAATGGCGAGGCGGGCACGCTGCGTCTGGCGGCGAAAGCGCTGGATGAAGGCTGCGGCCGCAAGCTGGAGGTCTGGACCGACCTGCCCGGCATACAGCTGTATACGGGCAACTTTCTGGACGGCAGCGAAACCGGCAAGGGCGGCGTCGCGCTGCAAAAGCACTACGGCTTCTGCCTGGAAACGCAGTATTATCCCGACACGCCGAACCAGCCCGCATTTCCGTCCTGCGAACGGAAGGCAGGGGAGACGTTCCGGAGCCTGACCATCTTTAAAGTGTAAAACCAACCTAAAGAAGAACACCGTCCCAAAAGACGGTGTTCTTTTTTGCTTTGCTTATTTCACAAACGCCGCAAGGCCGGCCTGCGAGGTTTCTTTGTACCGTGCGGAGATGTCCTTGCCGGTGCGGTACATCGTGGCCACCACGGTGTCGAATGACACGCGCCGCGTGTTGGAAAGGAAGTTGGCCAGCGACAGCGCGTTGATCGCGCGCATGGCCGCCACGGCGTTGCGTTCGATGCAGGGGATCTGCACCAGCCCGCATACCGGGTCGCACGTCAGGCCGAGCATGTGCTCCATCGCGACCTCGGCGGCGTATTCAATCTGGCCGAGTCCCATCTGGAACAGCTCGCACAGCGCGGCCGCCGCCATGGAGCAGGCGGTGCCGATTTCAGCCTGGCAGCCGCATTCCGCGCCGGAGATGGAGGCGTTGGTCTTGACCAGATTGCCGATCAGGCCGCCCACGGCCAGCGCGCGGCAGATGTCGTCGTCCGAGAAGCCGCGCTTGTCCTGCATATACTTGAGCACGGCGGGCACCACGGCGCAGGAGCCGCAGGTGGGCGCCGTGACCACGGTGCCGCCGCCGGCGTTCTGCTCGCTTGCCGCAAAGGCATAGGCGCAGACCAGGCGGTTTTCGCGGGTGGTTTCGCTTTCATCGATGTGGCGCTGCTGATATAAAAGCTGCGCCTTGCGCTCCACGCCGAGCCCGCCGTCCAGCACGCCGCGCGTGGTCAGACCGTCCAGAATCGACTGCTGCATCGCCTGCCAGATTTCGTTGAGGTAGCCGCGGAAGCCTTCGCCCTCCTTCTGAAAGACGTAATCGCTCAGCCGCAGATTCCCTGCGGCGCAAAGGGCCGAGATTTCGGCAAAAGAGTTTTCTTCGTAGATCTGCGGGTTGCTGAACTGCGGCGCGCCGACCACCTCGATCTCGCCGCCGCCGACGGAAAGGATCCGCGCATAGCCGATCTGTTCGCCGCCCCTGAAGGCGTAAAAATCCATCGTGTTCTCGTGCTCAAGCGGCGTGTCGGGCGTGCCGGCAAAGCGCACCTGCGCCTCGGCCGGCGCCAGGGCGTCCAGAATGGCAACGTCGGTTTTGTGGCCCTTGCCCGTGTCGGAGAGCGAGCCGAACAGATCCGCGCGGAAGCGGTCTGCCGAGGGATACATATCGCGGAACAGCCGGGCGGCCTTTTCCGGTCCCATCGTGTGGGAGGACGACGGCCCGCGGCCGATCTTATAGAGGTAACGCAGAGATTCCATCAGTTTTGCCTTTCCACCATTTTGTATTCGTCATAGAGCTTGAAGAAGCCGCAGTCGGCGCTGTTGCCGCGCAGATACTGCTCCATCTCGTCTTCATCCAGCGAAACGTCGCAGTAGTACGTCTCCTCCTCGTCGTCATACAGATAGTGTGCGCAGAATTCGCAGTTGTTTGCCATGAATATCCCTCACGCTTCAAACTGTTTGGCAAAGGCCTCCACCTTCTCGCGGAAGACCGGGCTGTTTTCCTTGACGTCCTGCACGTATTCGTGCATATCCAGCATGCCGCGCCGCGCTTCAATCAAAGCTGCGGCAATCGACGAGCAGTGGTCGCTGACGCGCTCGATATAGGAGACTGTTTCGCGGCCGGCCGTACCCGCGGTGAGGCTCAGCGAGCCGTCGCGCATGCCCTCGGTCAGCGACTGCTTGAACCGGTCGGAAAGCTGGTCGATGACCTGCTCCAGCGGCTCCACGTCGGAGGCGGTGTTGATGTCTTCGTTGCAGAAGGCGTCGGTCGTCATCTGCACAACAGCCTTTGCCGCGCGCAGAATCGCATCGATATGCGCTTTGACCGGCGCGCCCTTTTCGGTGTTCAAAAGCGAAGCGCAGTCCCGCACGTGCACGGCATGGTCGCTCACGCGCTCAAAGTTCACCGTCATCTGCTGCAGCAGGCCGAGCAGACCGCTGTCCTTCTGCGAAAGCGGCCGGGAGCTGAGCTTGAGCAGATAGGTGTCGATTTCGTCCTCCAGCGTGTCGAGCGCCTGTTCGGTTTGTTCAATCTGATCTGCGGCGGTCTGGTCAAAGGCCCTAAACTGGTCGATAGCCAGCGAAAAGGCGATCTCGCTTTCGCGCGCCATCCGCTGGGCGGCGTTCTTGGCCTGCACGAGCGCCAGCGAGGGGTTGACGAACAGGCGGGTGTCGAGCGCTGTTGCGGGCGCTTCCTGCGTGTCGGGGCCGTCCTTGACCAGCTTGCAGACCAGCTTTTCCAGCACGCCCGACAGCGGCAGCATCAGCGCGGCCGTGGTCAGCATGAAGCCCGTGTGCAGAATCGCGATCCAGACGGCGGAGATGCTGCGCTCAGCCGCGGCGGGCACGATCAGGCGGAACACCGTCCAAAGAATCAGGTTGAGCGCCGCGCCGATGACGTTGAACAGCAGGTGGGAGAGCGCCGTCCGTTTGGCGTTCTTGCCCGCGCCGATGCACGAAAGCAGCGCCGTGACGCAGGTGCCGATGTGCTGGCCCAGAATGATGGGCACGGCCGCCGCAAACGACAGGTGGCCGGTCAGCGACAGCGCCTGCAAAATACCGAGACCGGCGGCGGACGACTGCAAAAGCGCCGTCAGCGCCAGACCGGCCAGAAGGCCGAGCGCCGGGTTTTCCAGCGCAAGGAAGATCTGCCTGACCTGCTCCATGCCGCCCAGAGGCGCCAGCGCGTCGGCGGCAAAGATCATGCCGTACATCAGCACGGAGAAGGAAAGCAGGATAGTGCCAATATCTTTTTTGCGCTGGTCGCGGATGAACAGCAGCATGACCACGCCGATGAGGGCAAGAACCGGCACAAAGGCGGTCGGCTTCAGGAACTGCAAAAACAAAAGGTCACTCTGCATACCTGTCAGCGAAAGCAGCCAGACCGTGGCGGTGGTGCCCACGTTGGCGCCGATAATCAGCGGGATCGCCTGCGACAGGGTCAGCACGGCGCCGTTGACAAGGCCGACGACCATGACGGTCATGGCCGAGGAGGATTGCACCACAGCGGTGAGCAGCGCGCCGAATGCGAAGCCGCGCAGCTTTTTGTCGGTGAATCTTGAAAGCATGCCGGACAGCACGCCGCCGGCTTTCTTTTCCAGCATATCGCTCATCAGCCGCATGCCGAACAGCAGCATGGCCACGCCGCCGAAGAATTGCAGCAAATCAAAAATCGTCATGGGGAATTCCTCCGTTGCTTTCACTCAGATCCTTTCCATAATAGCAGTTTTTTCCCGCTGCGTCAAGCGTTTTTTTGGCGCGCGGGGTGCGCCGCATGACAAAAAAACTGCCGCACCGGTTGGCGCGACAGTTTCGGCTTGAATGGATGTCACTTACGCAGCGGCAACGTCTTCGGCTTCGTCCTTTTTGCGGGAAAGGATGAGGTTCGTGATAATGCCGAGGATGAGGGCGCCGGCGATCTCGGTGATCGTGACCTGGCCGATCTTCAGCGTCATGCCGCCGATACCGGTGATCAGGATGACGGAAACGACGAACAGGTTCTTGTTCTGACCGAGGTCGACCTTCTGCAGCATCTTGAGACCGCTGACGGCGATGAAGCCGTAAAGGGTGATGCAGACGCCGCCCATGACGCAGGAGGGGATGGTGGCAAGGAAGGTGACGAACGGGCCGAAGAACGAAACGATGATGGCAAGAATCGCCGTTGCAAGGATCGTGATGACAGAGGCGTTGCCGGTGATGGCCACGCAGCCGACGGATTCGCCGTAGGTGGTGTTCGGGCAGCCGCCGAAGATGGCGCCGACCATGGAGCCCACGCCGTCACCGAGCAGCGTGCGGTGCAGGCCCGGCTCTTCCAGCAGATCCTGGTCGATGATGGTGGAAAGGTTCTTGTGGTCGGCAATGTGCTCGGCAAAGACCACGAACGCGACCGGAATGTAAGCCACGGCGATGGTGGCGATGTATTTGCCGTCGATGGCCGACAGACCCTTCGCAGCGTTGAGGAAGGTGAAATCGGGCACCCACTGCAGATTCTGGAACAGGGAGAAGTCAATGATCATCAGGTTTTCGTTGCCGGTCTTCATGCCGATGACGGTGAAGAGCGCAGCCACGGCGTAGCCCGCAACGATACCGATGATGAACGGAATCAGACGCGCCATCTTCTTGCCGAAGACGGAGCAGATCATAACAACAAACAGTGTGACAAGAGCGCAGATGAAGCCGATCCAGCCGTGAAGACCCATCACATAGGTGCCGCCGGCATTTTCCGCAAACTTGAGCGCGTCGCCCACGGCATTGCCCGCGAGGGAAAGACCGATGATGGCGACCGTGGGGCCGATGACGACAGCCGGCATCAGCTTGTTGATCCATTTGACGCCCGCGAACTTGACGATGATGGCGATGGCAACGTAGACCAGACCCGCGAAGATCGCGCCGAGGATGATGCCCGCGTAGCCCGCTTCGGTGGAAACGGCGCCGGCAAACGCGGCGAACATCGAGCCGAGGAAGGCGAACGACGAGCCGAGGAACACCGGGCTGCGGAACTTGGTGAAGAGCAGATAAACGATCGTGCCGACGCCGGCGCCGAACAGCGCTGCGGACTGGCTCATGC
>JAEEUW010000123.1 GCA_016290665.1 Clostridiaceae bacterium
CGTGACCGACACCCGCACGGCGGAGGGGACGAAGCTGCAGCACAGCTTCACGAACTACGTCTATCACGGCGACGCGACCTGCACCGCCGACGGCACGGAGACGGCCTCCTGCGACCGCGGCTGCGGCACGAGAGACACCCGCACGGCGGAGGGAACGAAGCTGCCGCACACCTACGGCGAACCCGTGTGGCTTTGGGCAGACGATCACAGCGGCGCAGTGGCCGTTTTCACCTGCGCCTGCGGTGATACCAAAAACGTGACGGATGCTTCTCCGGTGAAGACCGAGGTCAGCGCCGCCACCGCAACGGCGGATCAGGTGGTGACCTATACCGCTTCCGTGACCTTCGGCGGCAAGACGTATACCAAGACGACGGAGCAGATCACCGTCCCCGGCACCGCCACCGGAGCGCCGCCGCAAAGCGACAATCTCTGCCCGTGGGACGACACGGACCACGGCAGTTCCTTCGGCGGCAGACTCACCAGATTCTTCCACGGAATTCTCTATTTCTTCGCGCACCTGTTCGGCCGGAAATAAGCCGCCCGCAGCCGTGCCGGGCGGCGGTCAGGTTTCGCAGGAAGCCTTTGAAGGCTTCAAGCAGCAAAGCGGCGTCACGGAATACTATTTCCGCTTTGACGGGCATTCCCTGAAGCCCGGCTATCTGATTGAAGACGCGAACCGCAACGTGCTGTTCGAGGGCAAAATGCTCCAGAACGCGGTGGTGGGCGCGCGCCGGTTTGCGTTCACGGACAACCGGACCGGCCATACGGAGGAACACGAGGTCGGCCACACCACCACCCAAACCTTCAACAACGAAATGTTCTCTGCAAAATCCTGGTTCAAGTTTGACGGCAAAAACGTCTGGGACGTGCTGCACGAGCAGGGCCTTCGCATAGGCACCGATCTGCGCAGCCGGTTCCCGCGAATGGTCTATCTCGTCACCAGGGACGGCGCGCCCTTTGCCCGGATCGAAACCAGCAGCATGTACGTGCATGAGGAGGACGAGGCGGAGCATAAGCTTGTCGTCCCGGCCGGCAAGATGTATTACCGCTTCTGGACGGCTTCGGATGATTTTGAAACGCTCTTCCTCACGATCTTTGCCGTCAGCGAGACGGAGCAGACGATTGTGGAATAAAACGACAGCATACGGTTCGGCAGCACCCACCGAGGGGCGCTGCCGTTTTCTTTCATGATTTGGCTGGAAAGCATTGACGAAACGGCAAAAACACGCTAAACTGATTACGAGGTGAAGCCCATGTTCAGATCGGATTCAGACGGCGCGCCGGTTGCCGTGCGGGGAGAGGACGCGGCGTTCGAGCTGCCCGACGGTTTTTTTGCTTCTGCGGCCGACGCGGCGCAGCGGCACGCGGCTTTGGAGACCGCCCTTCGGGCAGTGAAAGCCCGCGGCGGCGAAACGCTGTATCTTTATTGCGCCCGGGACGACGCGCCCTTTTTTGAAAGCTGCGGCTTTGTGCGCTGCTCTGTCCTGCAGACGAAAAACGGCGTTGAACGCATCCGCATGGCAAAGAATCTTGCGCTGGAGGGGCTCGACTGGCTCGGCTTTGACGGCGCAGGCGAAGCGTTGCTGTTCCGGTGCGATTTCGATTTTCCTGCGGGAATCGAGCGCGTGACGGCGGATATCCTGACCCACGGCTTTTTTGAGGCCTATCTGAACGGGCAGCGCATTTCCGACGATCTTTACGCGCCTGCCTGGACGAACTATAACGAGCAGGATTATACCGCGCTGCATATGCCGAACTTCGATACCTACTGCTACCGCTCCCATTTTATGCGCTACGATCTGACCGCCGCGGCCAAAGAGGGCAAAAACGCCTTTGCGGTGCACATCGGCGACGGCTGGTACGGACAGTGGGAGTGTGAAAACGAGGGCATTCTGCCCTATGGCGAAAAGAAACTCTGCTTCCGGATTACCGTGCAGTGCACGGACGGCGCGGCGCACGTTTTTTCTTCAAACGACGGCGGCGTGTTCCGCCCGAGCTTTATCACCCGCACGAGCATGTATTTCGGCGAGAGTCAGGACCTGCGCGGATATACGCCGGACTTTTTCACCTGCGCCCTGAACGACCCCGCCTGCAAACCGGTGAAAAAGCTGGAACGGCCCTATACGCTCGTGCAGCGGCAGACCTGCCCGCCCGACCGCGTGCTGCGCCGGATCACCGACCCGGCCGTGCTTTTTGCGTTCGGCGACTGCAAAATCTATGACCTCGGCGAAAACGTGGCGGGGTTCGCCGTGCTGCGGTTCAGTCAGGGCGCCGAACGCGGCGAACGCGTCCGGGTGCGCTACGCCGAAAACCTGAACGACGACGGTTCGCTGAACTTCCATTCCACGGGCGGCGCCCATCGTCTCAGCGTGGATGATTTTTGCCTGGGCAACGACAGAGATCTGCTGCTTTGGCCGCGCTTTCTCTGGCATGCCGGCCGCTATGTGGAGGTGACGGGCAACGCGGACTTCGTCTGCTTCTGCGTCGCTGCGTCCGACGTTCCCGTAACGGCGGAGTTCCGCAGCTCCGACAAGCTGCTGAACTGGCTGTTCGACGCCTATACCCGCACCCAGACGGCCAACATCCATACCTGCGTGCCTTCCGACTGCCCGCACCGCGAACGGCTCGGCTACACCGGCGACGGCCAGCTGACCGCTGCGGCGGTGATGACGGTCTATGACGCCCGGGCGCTTTACCGCAAGTGGATGCGCGACATCGCCGACTGTCAGGATATCGAAACCGGTCACGTGCCCCATACGGCGCCGTTCTACGGCGGCGGCGGGGGACCGGGCGGCTGGGGCTGCGCCATTGTGGAGGTGCCGTATCGGTACTGGAAGTTCTACGGCGACGACGGTGTGCCGGCGGCCTATTACCCGCACATGAAGAAGTATCTCGACTATCTGGCCTCCCGCTGTGACGGTCACATCGTCATGCGCGAAGAGCCGGACGGCTGGTGTCTGGGCGACTGGTGCACCCCGCACAGCGCCGAACGGGGCATCCCCATTCCGCCGCCGTTTGTGAACACCTTTTTCTATCTGCGCTCGCTGCGGCAGGTGATGGAGCTTGCGCCGCTTGCCGGGGCCGAAGACGATCTGCCTGAGCTGCGGAAGACGGCGCAGGGCGTTGCCGAAGCGTTCCTCGAACGCTTCTTTGACGAGGCCACCGGCTCGTTCTGCGGCGGCGTCTGCGGCGCCGACGCCTTTGCGCTGGAGCTCGGACTCGGAGACGAACGCACGCTGCGGAACCTGGTGGATCGCTACCGGGAAAGCGGCACCTTCGATACCGGCATTTTCGGCACGCCCTTGGTGCTGAAGGTGCTGTTTGAGCGCGGCTTCGGGAACGACGCCTTCCGGCTGCTGACCAACCGCGGCGAAGTGTCGTTCCGCCGTATGATGGAAAGCGGCGCAACCACGCTTTGGGAGGAATGGTTCAACGAGAACTCCTCCAGCCACCCGATGTTCGGCGCGGTGACGGAATATCTGTTCAAGTATCTGCTCGGCATCCGCCAGCCTGCGGGCGAGGCGGGCTTCCGGACCGTTTCGATAGAGCCCTGCGCCGTCACGGAGCTTGCCTGGGCCGAGGGCAGCGTTCTGCTCGGCGGCAAGCGCATCCGCGTGCGCGTGGAACGGGGCAGGGTGGTCAGACAGGAGATCGTGAACGAGCGCTGACGCGGCGGAAACAATTGAACCGAACAGAATGACACGGCAGGATCCCGGCGGATCCTGCCGTGCCGTTTTGCTGTGTGTTAATCGCCGATCTTCGTCACCTTGTAGCCTTGCGCCGTCACGGCCTGCCGCAGCGCGTCGTCTTCCACCGCCTTCGACAGCGTGACCACGGCGGTGCCCGCCTCGTGGCTGACTGCGGCCGCGGCAACGCCGTCCAGCGCCTCCAGCGCCGTTTTGACCCGCTGTTCACAGTGCCCGCACATCATGCCCCTGATCACCAGCGTCCTCTCCGTCCGGTTCGTTTCCTGTAGTGCGGCGGGCTTACGCCGGGCTTTGCGGCGGCGGTCATGCTTCGGGTCGTGCAGCCGGAACAGATTCAGCCGCAGCGCGTTGGTCACCACGCAGAAGCTCGAAAGGCTCATGGCGGCCGCGGCAAACATCGGGTTCAGCTGCCAGCCGAACAGGGGAATCCAGACCCCCGCCGCCAGCGGAATGCCGATCGTGTTATAGAGAAAGGCCCAGAACAGGTTTTCGTGGATGTTGCGCAGCGTGGCCCGGCTCAGGCGGATCGCCGCGGGCAGATCGGACAGACGGCTCTTCATCAGCACCACGTCCGCCGCGTCGATCGCAACGTCCGCGCCCGCCCCGATGGCGATGCCGACGTCCGCGCTTGTCAGCGCCGGCGCGTCGTTGATCCCGTCGCCGACCATAACGACCTTGCCCTTTTGCCGCAAAGCGCGGATGGCGCTTTCCTTTCCGTCGGGCAGCACGTCCGCGATCACTTCGTCCACGCCGGCCTTTTTGCCGATGGCGTTCGCCGTGCGCACGTGGTCGCCGGTCAGCATGACCACGCGCAGCCCCATATTCCGCAGCTCCCGGATGGCCTGCGGGCTGTCTTCCTTGATCGTGTCCGCCACGGCGATGACGCCGCAGAGCGCGCCGTTTCGGGCAAACAGCAGGGGCGTTTTGCCCGCCCCGGAGAGCCGTTCAAAGGCGGCTTCGGTCTCTGCGGGGACCGGCAGCTGACTGCTGATGAACCGAAAGCTGCCGCCGAGCAGGGGGGCGCCGTCCAGCGCTGCGGCAAGCCCGTTGCCCGGCAGCGCCCGG
>JAEEUW010000124.1 GCA_016290665.1 Clostridiaceae bacterium
CATATCGGCGTATTTGCGCGAAAGCACGTCGAGCACCATGACGCCCTTGCTGTGCAGCTGCAGGATGGTTTCCTTCACGACCTCGGGCGGCAGCAGCGGGTGGATGAAGTTGACGATGACGCCGATCTTGTTGAGCGCATAGAAGGCGACGATGCTCTGCACCGTGGTGGGCATAAACACGGAATAGACGTCGCCCGGCTGCAGGCCGAGCTCGACCCGCGCATAGGCGGCGAGCGCGTCCATGTCCGCAATGATCTCCGTGTTCAGAAACCATTTGCCGAAATGCTGCTGGCAGTAGTATTCGCCGTACTCATCCGTACAGGCCTTATAGTATTCGTAACAACTCATGTTGCCGGGATCAACCATAAAAAGGCACCTCACAAAAAAGAATCATTCCGGGAGAAGGACTGTCCATATGATACCATCGACCGCCGTTTTTTTCATCGTCCAAAAATCTTTTATTATGGACAACACTTCACAGTTCGTCCATATTTTCGCCGTTTGGGGCGGTTGGTTTCGTGCTTTTATCCACAGTTCGTCCATATTTTTCTGTCCGCGGACGATTGCATCTTTTGAAACAATGTGATATAATATCAAAAATATCGTTTTGATTCGGCATTGTTTTAAAAGGAGCCAACAACACATGACACCGCAGCCTTTCGCCGGCCTGGACTCTTCCGCCCGGCTCAACCCCCTGGTTCTGACAACGGGGCGCTTTTCGCCCGGCGAAGCGGACCGCTTCTGCGCCGCGCAGACCGACGACATCCATCGCCGGATCGGCGAAGCGGAGCTGCTCTATTACCGCGGCGACATTGCCGCGGCGTCG
This sequence comes from Clostridiaceae bacterium, assembly GCA_016290665.1. Lineage (GTDB taxonomy): Bacteria > Bacillota > Clostridia > Oscillospirales > Acutalibacteraceae > UBA6857. The sequence goes on from JAEEUW010000124.1 coordinate 827, forward strand.
CAGCAGTTTGCCGACCTGTCCGATCTGGAGGATTTTTCCGGCTCGTTGGCCTCTTTGCTCTGCCGCTCCGTCTGCGCGCTGGCCGACGGGAACGTGCACACGCTGCTGGACAACTACAACAGCGTCAAGCTTCTGCGCGGCATTCTGCCGGCCGACGATCCGCTGCGCCGGATGACCGACATGTATCTGCTGTATTTCAACATCCTGACGCTCAACATCCGCGAGATCCATTTTCCGCAGTTCGGCGTCAACGCGTTTTCGGTACCGGATTCGCTCAGGCCGATGGCGTTTTACATCTATGCCCACTATCTGATGGAGATCGGCGACGTCGGCCGCGCGATCGGCATGGCCGAGGGCGCCCTCATCTTTGCCGAAAAGCCCTGCACGATCACCGAGATCAATCTGTGCCTGCTCATTTCCAGCGGCTATATGCTGCGCGCCGCATGGGACAAGGCGGAGTACTACTTCCGCCACGCGTGGGAGCTTGCCGAGCCCGACGGGCTGCTGATGCCCTTTGCCGAGCACCGGCGCATGCTGTTCGGCATGCTGGAAAAATGCCTGCGCTATGAACGCCCGGCGGCCTACAAGCAGATTCAGGACCTGGCAAGCAATTACCACAGGCACTGGGTCTTCGTCCACAACGCGCTGACGGGCGAAACCATCACCGACTCCCTGACCGGAATCGAATACAACGTGGCCAAACTGGCCAAGACCGGTATGGCCAACCAGGAGATCGCCGATTTTCTGGGCATCACCGTGAACAGTGTGCGCGCGCATCTGCGCCACATTTTCAATAAACTGAACATTGAAAGTCGCAAGGAACTTGCGTTCCACGTGATTTAGAAAGGAGTTGCCAAAGCATGGTTCAGATCAACGAAGGCCTTTGCAAAAGCTGCGGCTACTGCGTCAAGTTTTGTCCCAAGCAGGTTTTGCAGATCGGGCACGAGCGCAACCGCCGGGGCCACTTTTTCCCCGTGGTGGTCAACGAAAGAAGCTGCATCACCTGCGCCGTTTGCGCCCTGATGTGCCCCGAGGGCGCCATTGAAGTGTCGAAAGGAGGAGGCAAGGCATGAGCGAAAAGCGATTCATGAAAGGCAATGAAGCCATTGCCGAAGCCGCCGTACGCGCCGGCTGCCGGTTCTTTGCCGGCTACCCGATCACGCCGCAGAACGAGATCCCGGAATACCTTTCCTGGCGGTTGCCCGAAGTGGGCGGCGCCTTTGTGCAGGGTGAAAGCGAGATCGCGTCGGTCAACATGGTCTACGGCGCTGCCGCCATGGGCACCCGCGCCATGACAAGCTCTTCCGGCCCGGGCATCAGCCTGAAGGCGGAGGGCATCTCCTATCTTGCCTCGGCCATGCTGCCCGCGCTGATCGTCAATATCAGCCGCGGCGGTCCCGGTCTCGGCTCCATCCAGCCCGCGCAGTCGGACTATCTGCAGGCGACCAAAGCGCTCGGCCACGGCGGTTTTCACGCCATGGTGTTCGCGCCGAACTCCGCGCAGGAGGCGGTGGACCTCGTCTATGAGGCGTGGGAATACGCCGAGCGCGACCGCAACCCCGTGATGGTGCTGATGGACGGCTGTCTGGGCAACATCATGGAAGAGGTGGAGCTGCCCCCGATGAAGAAGCTGACGGACGAGGATCTGCCCGAATGGAGCCTGACGCGCCGCAACGGCCGCGATTATCAGGGCAACATCACGCCGATCTATACCGAACCGATCCTCGAAGGCATCAATACGATGGCCGGCGAAATGTATAAAGCCTGGGAGGAAGAGGACGTCAAGGCCGAATCCTTCCTCGTGGACGACGCGGAATACGTCGTCGTCGCCTACGGCATCGCCTCGCGCGTGGCCAAGGAAGCGATCATGGCGCTGCGCGAGGAGGGCTTCAAGGTCGGCATGATCCGTCCGATCACGGTGTTCCCCTATCCCAAAAAACTGATCCACGACCTCGATTACAGCCGCGTCAAGGGCATCATCGACATCGAGATGACCATTCCCGCCCAGATGCGCGAGGACATCGAGCTGCAGGTTGCGGAGCGCTGCCCGGTCTATGAATACGGCCGCAGCGGCGGCTGCCTGTTGGACGACGAGGGCGTCTATGACGCGATCAAAGCAATCGTAACGGGAGGTGCGGACTGATGGCTGAATACAAACGCTCCACTATGATCGCGGACGCGCCGAGCGGCTATTGCCCCGGCTGTCTGCATTCGCTGGCGACCCGGCTGGTTTCCGACGTGCTCGACGAGCTCGGTCAGGGCGACAATTCGCTCAACGTGATCTCCGTGGGCTGCTCCGCGCTGAACATTCTTTATTGGAACGGCGACTTTTGCAGCGTGGCGCACGGACGCGCCCCCGCGGCGGCCACCGGCATCAAGCGCACGAACCCCGAGCGGCTGGTCTTTGCCTATCAGGGCGACGGCGACCTTTGCGCTATCGGCCTTGCCGAAATCATGTCGGCGGCAAACCGCGGCGAAAACTTCACGGTGATCTTTGCCAACAACCAGACCTACGGCATGACGGGCGGCCAGATGGCGCCCACCACGCTGATCGGCCAGAAGACGACCACCACGGTCTACGGCCGCGACCCGCATTCCACGGGCTATCCGATGAAGATGTGCGAGCTGATCTCCACGCTGGAGGCGCCGGTCTATGTGGCGCGCTTTGCGCTGAACAGCCCCAAGGGCGTGCGCGAAGCCAGAGCGGGCATCAAGAAGGCGTTTCAGGCCCAGATGCAGGGCAGAGGCTTCACGTTCGTGGAGCTGCTGACCAACTGCCCCACCAACTGGCACATGACGCCGCTGCAGACGCTCGATTACATGAACACCAACACGATCCCGTATTTCAAGCCGGGCGTGTATAAAGACATAACGGAATAAAGGAGGGTCCGCGATGAAAACATCCTTTGTCTTTTCCGGCTCCGGCGGTCAGGGCATTATGAGCGCCGGCATCACGCTGGCCCAGACGGCCATGCGCATGGGCAAGCACGCGACCTACCTGCCCGAATACGGGCCCGAACAGCGCGGCGGCAGCGCCAAATGCACCGTCGTGATCAGCGACGATCCGATCGTTTCTCCCCTGCCGCGCCGCTGCGACAATCTGATCGTCATGAACAACCTCGCCTATAACAAATTTGAAGAGGACCTCAAGCCCGACGGCCTGCTGCTTTGCAACGCCAGTCTGGTGAGCGAACCCCGGCAGCGCGACAACATCACCGTGATTTCCGCGGCGGTGGACGACCTGGCCGAAGAACTGGGCAACGCAAAGGCGGCGAACATCGTGCTGCTCGGCATTCTGATCGGCGCGACCGGCATCGTTTCGGAAGAGGCGTTCCTGCAGTCGCTCGAGGACAAATTCAAGGCAAAAACGCCCGGCATCCTGCAGCTGAACGTTGCGGCGCTGAAAAAGGGCATTTCCATCGGCAAACCTTACAGAGCATAAAACAGAGATTAGGAGGCAACTGTTATGGCAAAAATCGGTATCGGCTCCTGGGCCGGCAAAATCAACGTGCGTCTGGCGCGCGGCGAAGTGCAGTTCACCATCGGTGAAGATGAAAACGGCGAATACAAAATCGACGTCGTGCTGCCCGGCGCGCTCAAATCGGCGCAGCTCAAATTCCTCAACCTCAAGGAAGAACCCGACGGCAAGACCCTTTCGGGCGAAGGCGCCATCTCCGTGCTGCCCGGCCGCAAGCTGACCGGCGCGTTCACGTTTGAGGAAGACACCTTTGTGGGCGAGATCAAGGCCCCCATCGTGGGCAAGATCCGCATCACGGAAGGCCACAGAATCTGAATAAAAAAGCAGCTCGGAACAGACGTTGCGAGCGGCTTTTTCGTGCAC
>JAEEUW010000037.1 GCA_016290665.1 Clostridiaceae bacterium
TTCCCCTTGTCAACACTCTTTTTTCACCTTTCTTCGTCCTTTTTGCTTCTTTCGTACACTGCGCCGGGTGTTTTTGTATCTTGCCGTTTTTGGCATACTATATCTTGTATGGCGTTTGCTTTTGCCATTTGAAGCACTAAATACAGATTCGGCGGCAGGGCGAAAAAAAGCCCCCGCAAAAGCGGGGGCCAAAGAGGCCAAACCGACGGCGAAAACAAGTATAAAACCGCCGGTTTGTTTTTGATCAATACTTCGCGCCGAAGATCTTTGCCATGATGTTATGGAAGAAGCCGATGATCTTCTGGAAGAAGCCCTCGTGCACCTTGCCGCACCAGTGGCACATATTCGGGTCGGGCTGCGGCTCGGGCGCCGCGTCTTTTTCGAATTTCGCCGTGAGGGTGACGTTCTTGGTCACCTTGTATTGATAGCTGGCGCTGTCGCTGAGCTTGGTGGCGCCGTCATACCAGCCGACGAAGTGATAGCCGCTTGCGGCGGACGCGCTCACGGTGATCATCGTGTCGGGGCTGAAGGTGCCGCCGCCCGAGGCTGTGCCGCCCGCAGAGGCGGTAACGCTGACGGTATAGACCGGGGCGTCCTTTTCGAATTTTGCGACCACGCCGAAATCGAAGCCGGGGGCTTCAAAGCTCACTTCGGCCTGATTGTTGGTGGATTCGCCGCCGCCGACCGGGAACCAGCCCACGAAGTGCCAGCCGCTGCTCGGCGTGGCTTTCAGCGTGACGGTGTCTCCTTCGGTATAGGAGCCGGCGCCGGTGACCGTGCCGCTGCCCTCTGTCGTTGCGGTGATGGTGCAGGAGCCGGGCGTCTGCGAAAAGCTGCAGCGCGCATAGAGGCTGATGTCCTCTGCTGCGGTGAAGGTGTATTCCACGTTGGTGGAAAGCGGCGCAGGCCAGATCATTTCATCGGTATTATCGTCAATTTCGATCAAATCTTCGTTATACCAACCGATGAAAGTTACGCCCTCCTCGGGGTCAGGTATTGCTGTTACGGTGACGGGGGTTCCTGTAACATAGACACTTGTTCCAGTCACAAAGCAATCACCACGAGTAACAACATTCGTCATCGGAATGTTGAATTGGGTCGAACCGCCTATGAAGGAGATTGCGACAATACAGTTGTTCTCGATAGTGCCCCAAACTTCGGTTTCAACCTCCACGGTTTCACCGGTCGATCTCAGCCACGCCCAGCAATCAACCGCAACGTCATCTGAGAATTCACCGCCGTTTGGCGCTTCGACCCAGAACATCGCCGTATAGGCCCTGCCTTCTTCTATCGTCAGATTCGGATCAAATTCGCCGAAGTTATCGAATGAGCCAAGTTCCCGCACACCGAAATCCGCCATCTTGAAGCCGTCTCTTGTGCTGGCGGGGCACTGATAACTGTTCGGCTTTTCTCCGACGGAAGGGATACCGAAGTGTATCGGAACGCTTGTAATCGTTTCGGGCTCAAACCGCGCAACAACCGTAAGGTCTGTTGTGCTCATGTGGTCTTCCAGCACCGCTTCGGTATGCAGCGGTTCATAAATCGAAGTGATGTCCGGGGTGTAGCCGTAGCCGTAATACCAGCCCACAAAGCGGCTGCCTGCGGCAGGCGTTGCAGTCAGCTTGAATCTGCCGTTGGTCGGGCGCAGTCCCGCCGAGGTACCTGTTACGGTACCGGTTCCCGCACCGGCCGTCTGAATCGTCAGTGTGTGTTCATCCAGCCAATTATAGGTATTGTAGTCCGTCAGAATATAAGTGCTCGGACCGGCAGCCTCCCAGTTCACGCCCACGCCGTTGATATAGGCAAGGAAACCGTCTGCTCTGGAATAGCCGGAATTCATCGTTACCCGAATCCGCAGCGCGTAGCGACCGTGGCTCACAAATTTTTCCGTTGCGGACATGGTGCTGTAATTGCCGTTGCTGTCGCGCTTCAGCCAGGAAATAGCGCCTACCGTGAATGCATCCGCGCCGTCCACGATCTGCAGATTGGAGGACGTGACGGGAACCATGCCGACCCTTGCGGGCGGCGCATTCTCAATGCTGAGCAATTTGACCTTTTTAGACAGCTCAAACTGTGCGGTATAGGTCACGTTCTCGCTCGGCATCGGAAGATCCACAACGCCGACGTCACGGCTGACCAGATTACCATCCTCATCGAACCAGCCCACAAAGTAACTTCCGCTGGCGGGCGACGCTGATACGCGAACAGATTCGCCCACAACGCCGCTCGATATCACTCTCACCGTGCCGCTGCCGCCGCCGGCTGTATTGATTGTAACGTTTCCGAGACTTTTGAAGAAGGCCTCGCATTCATAGTGTTCCGCCATACTGCCGATCTCTATTTGAACAGTTTTGCTGGTGAATTCCGCCGTTCCGGGGGATGATCCGCCTATACGCTCAATCGACCAATGATCGAAAATGCTGTTTGCTGCGGGGGTTGCTGTCACAGTTGCAGTCTCCCCTGCCATATACCACCGTTTCCCGGTTACCGAACCCGAACCATTTTTGGAGCATTTCACCGAAACGGCGTCTCTTTCCATAGAGGGCAAGTAACCGGAAACACTGGTATTGTTTGAGGAAGTGGAAGCAGTGATCATCGGTCGCACGCCGCAGTCGGTCACGTTGTTGTCGGCAACGGGGCTATCTAAGGGAACTGCAGCAACTATCAAGTGTGCCACATATTTTTTGTTGAAAGCATTGTAATAAAACGGAGACTTCGTATAGAATGCGCCGTTATAATTGGGATCAAGTTGTCTTTCATATATAAGCTGGTCTACTTTGTTATTAAAGCCCGACACGTTATAGTAAGCCGGTCCGCGGTATTCATATATATCAGGCGTATACTGCCAACCGTCATTGCAATACTCATTCGGATTTCCGTAGTCATAAAAGAAATCTCCCGTCCACCAGGGCGCATAGGTCGCGTTGGGTCTGCCCCAAAGGTTCTGGGCATAGGCATAGTCGGTGCCGGTGCAGTCCAGTAGGTTGAGTTGCTTCAACACCGGATAAAAGCCGCGTTCCAGTTTCGGCGCAAACTGATACCATATACGATCCAATTGCCCCTTCTCGAACGCAGTTTTTCGGAATTCGTGATCCAAAAAAGATTGAAGCAAGCTTTCGTCTTCATCCAACTCTTTGGTATTATCTTTGTCATAAAACGGCTGCGCGTCGATGACGTTATTGCAAATATAGTTCTTGTTATTGTCAACCTTTGTCCACGTCAGGGGCTCATATTTGAAGTAATACCACTTGTTCAGTTCAAAGCCGCTTTCGTCCTGATGGCTTTCGCCTGCCTTCGGATCGCTGCCCATATCGATCGGCCGCCACTGGCCGATCTTGACGCCGCGGTATTTCACGGTCTGATAGAAGAAATCCTTATAGACCATGTCCAGCGTTTTGCTGTCGTTGTACTTATAGCCGTAGCTCTTTGCGGGGTAATCGGCAGAAAAGCTGTCGAGCTGCGCAATCAGCGCCGTGTCCGTCACCTGCGTCTGGGGATAAGTGCCGAATTCGATCACGTCGCCGGGCTGCAACTTTGCAGAAGCCGCCGGCGCCACACAGACCGCCAGCGCGACCAGCAGCACCATTGCCAGCAGGAGCATCAAAAGTTTCTTACTCGTTTTCATGTTGCATTCTCCTTTAATGATAGATTGTTTATATCAAAAAAGCGCGGCGCACCCAAACGGGCGCACTGCACTTTCAGTTATGTAACGTTGCGGAAAAGGACAGAGTGGTGCTGCCCGACAGAATTGCCGCACGGTTCGCCACGTCTGTCAACCCCTTCCCGAAAAGTTTGTAAAACCAGTATAACATGCTGAAAAACCGTCTGTATATCACCCAAAAGTATGATTTTGCAGGTTTCGGTGTAGAAAAATCGGCGTCGTTTTTGTGCAGGGTGACGAGAGGCGCCTCTTCCGTCATCGCGCCCGCCGGTTTTTGACATGGCAGAATGGCCGGGGCGCGGGTCTCCGGTGGAGACCTCTGCCGCAGGCAAAAGCGCCGACCGAGCCGACAGGCGAGATACGACCCCTACGCGGGAAACGTTATCGTAGCGCCGCGCTCCGCGCGGCTCGGCAACCACAAACAGACCAACGCAGCCGCGCGGAGCGCGGCGCTGCAACACCGTCTCCTTCGCGGGACGGGCCGGCCGCCGACAGGGCGGCGCGGCGGCATCACGGTTTCCCGCGTCCCGTACCGCCGTTCGCCGCCTTTGCGCTTTTTTGCGATAAATCGCCCGCAGTGTCTTGACAACACAGGGCAAAACCAATAGAATAGTATAATAAGTTTTGCGCCATGCGGCCGGGCGCCGCAGCGGGCAAAGGAGGATTCCCATGGATAACTATCAGGAAATCGGCGCGCGCCTGCGCGAGCTGCGCGAGGTAAGCGATTACAGTATTGAGGATCTTGCCGCGGAGCTGAACCTCACCCCGGAGGTCTATGCCTCCTATGAAGAAAACGGCAAGGACGTGCCGATCAGCATCATCTATGAGATCGCCCAGAAGTTCAAGGTGGACTTTGCCGAGATCATTACCGGCAACACCGCGTGGCTGGACACCTATCAGCTGATCCGCCGCGGCGGCGGCAAGGAGACCAACCGCAACCCGGAATATCACTTTGAAGACCTCGCCTACCGCTACGGCAACAAGATCATGCAGCCGCTGCTGGTCACGCTCGACCCCTCCGACACGCCGGCCAAGCTGATCTCGCACCGCGGTCAGGAATTCAACCTGGTGCTGGAGGGCACGGTCATCATCACGCTGGGCACCAAGGAAATCACCATGAACCCCGGCGACTCCATCTATTTCAACCCGACGATCCCCCACGGCCAGCGCTGCGGCTCCGACGTGAAAGCCCGCTTTCTGACCGTCATCGCCGAATAAGCGCGAAGAAGGAGGACACCCATTTTGAACTATCTGCTGAACAAATATCTGCCACAGATCGAGTTTTCGAGCTATGAGGAATTCCGCGAAAAGTTCACGATCAACGTGCCGGAGGATTTCAACTTCGGCTTTGACGTGGTGGACGCCTGGGCCGAAGCGGAACCGGAAAAGCGCGCGCTGCTCTGGGTCAACGAGACGGGCGAGGAGCGCACCTTCACGTTCACCGAAATCAAGCGGCTTTCCAACAAGGTTGCCAATTTCTTCAAGCGGCTCGGTCTTCGCAAGGGCGACGTGGTCATGATGATCCTGCGCCGCCGCTGGGAATACTGGGTCTGCGCCGCGGCGCTGCACAAGCTGGGCGTCATTCTGATTCCCGCCACGCTGCAGCTGACCAAAAAGGACATCGTCTTCCGCGGGAACGCGGCCAGGGTGAAGGCGGTCGTCTGCGTGGACGACGCGTTCGTCGTCAGCCAGATGGAGGCGGCCGCGCCCGAGATCCCCTCATTGCAAAACAAAATCCTTGTGGGCGACCGGCGCGACGGCTGGCTCGATCTGCACGAGGAAATGGACGGGGAATCCGACGTGCTCCCCCGCCCGCAGGGCGACGAGGCCACCCGCTGGGACGACGTGATGCTGGTCTATTTCACCAGCGGCACCACCGGCATGCCGAAGCTGGTGCAGCACAACTTCGCCCACCCGCTGGGCCACATTGTCACCGCGAAATACTGGCAGCACGTGGAAGAAAACCGGCTTCACATGAGCGTGTCCGACTCCGGCTGGGCCAAGTTCGGCTGGGGCAAGATCTACGGCCAGTGGCTGTGCGGCGCCACGATCTTCTGCTACGACATGATCGGCCGCTTTAACCCGAAGAATCTGCTTTCCAAGGTGGAGCAATACAAGGTCACCACGTTCTGCGTGCCGCCCACGATGTACCGCTTCATGCTGCAGGAGGATCTGTCGCAGTTCGACCTTTCCTCGCTGCACCACTGCGCCACGGCGGGCGAGCCGCTGAACCCCGAGGTCATCAAAAAATGGAAGGCGCTCACGGGCCTGCAGATCTATGAAGGCTTCGGCCAGACCGAGGGCCCCGTGCTGATTGCCAACTTCGGCAGCGAGTGGTTCGAGCCGATTGAAGGCGCCACCGGCAAGCCGAACCCGCTGTTCGACATTCAGCTGCTGGACGCCGACGGCAACCTTTGCGAAGACGGCGAAGAGGGCTCGCTGACGATCATGGACGTCAAGCACCATCCGCCGGTCGGCCTGTTCACCGGCTATTACAAGAACCCCGAAATGACCGAGGAAAAGCTCGGCGGCGTCGGCTACAACACCGGCGACGTGCTCTGGCGCGACAGCGAGGGCTACTACCGCTTCGTCGGCCGCAACGACGACGTGATCAAGTGCTCCGGCTACCGCATCGGCCCGTTCGAGGTGGAATCGGCGCTCGTGGCGCACGACGCGGTGGTGGAATGCGCCATCACCGGCGCGCCCGACCCGATCCGCGGCCAGATCGTCAAGGCGACCGTGGTGCTCGCCAAGGGCTACACGCCCTCGCCCGAGCTGACCAAGGAGCTGCAGACCCACGTCAAAAAGATGACCGCGCCCTACAAATACCCGCGCGTGATCGAATACGTGGACGAGTTGCCCAAGACCGTCGGCGGCAAAATCAAGCGCGCCGAGATCCGCCACGCGGACGAGCAGTCGTTCGGGAAGAAGAACGGCTGATCTGCAACAAAAAAAGCCGGGACAAACCGCTTGGTTGTCCCGGTTCTTTTGCTGTAATGCTCTATGAAAAGCCGCTTCTTTGTCATGCGTCCCCGTGCAGCTTCCAGAAGCCCGTGCCCGTTTCCGGGTCGAAGGTCCGGCCGATTGCGCCGCCGATGACCGGACGCAGCTCGATCTCGGCGGTATAGCGCACCACGGCGCTTTTCAGATGGCCGCCGCAGACGCGGGGTTCGTTCCCCGCGCGGAAGGTGAACAGCGCGTGCGCGTGGCGGAACAGCTCGCCCTTTTCGTCGCTGATCACGTTGCCCAGCAGCGAGACCAGCTCCAGCGCGCCGGTGAACGTTTCGGTCTCGAACGCGCCCTTTTCCGGCAAGAAGGTTTGCAGCTGCGCTTCGCCGCAGCCGCCGATGCCCGAGAACGTCGCGCTTTGCACGCCCTCCCTGCGGCAGACGGCCAGCAGCGTTTCCATGATTTCTTCGCCGCGGTCCACGCGGAGATAAATCGTATCGCCGAAGCGGTTGTAATCCATGTCGCGGTCTCCTTTCACGCCTGTGTTCCGCGTCCATTATAGCGCGGCGGCGTTCGCTTTGTCAAGGCGCCGCCCGCATTGACAAAGCAACGCTTTTATGCTAAATTAAGCTAAGAGGAATAGATTGAAAGCGAAAGAACAGATCGGAAGGGAGCCGCCATGGAAGAACAGTATCCGCTTTATTCTCTTTTGATCGAGGTCACCAAAAAGTGCAACGCCGCCTGCGACCAGTGCGGCAGCCGGTGCGACATCCATTCGGAAGAGCTGCTTTCCAAAGAGCAGATTCTCGCCGCCCTGCGCGATATCCGCGACCATCTCGGCACCTACACCATGCTCAACATCACCGGCGGCGAACCGCTGCTGCGGCGCGACCTGTTTGAGCTGATGGGCGAAGCGTCCGCCATGGGCTTCGAGTGGGGCATGGTCACCAACGGTTCGCTGATCACGGACGACACGATTGCCGAAATGAAGAAAAGCGGCATGAAGACGATTACGGTCAGCGTGGACGGCCTCAGGGAAACGCACGACTCGCTGCGGCATCTGCCGGGCAGCTTTGACCGCATCATGACCGCGCTGCCGAAGCTGAAACAGGCCGCCTTTCTCGACCATCTGCAGATCACCTTCACGGCAAACCGGCGCAACGTCTATGAATTCGAAGCACTCTACCGGCTCGTTTCGCCCCTCGGGCTCGATTCGATCCGCGTCAGCTTCATGGACCCGATCGGCCGCGCGCTGGACAACACCGATCTGCTTTTGACCCGCGAAGAGATCCTCTATTTCACGGGACTCGTGAACCGGCTGAACAAAACGAAGGGGCCGCACATCATCTGGGGCTGCCCGCATTATCTGGGCGAGCTTCTGGACAACCGCCGCTTTTTCTGCTTCGCCGGCGTCTATACGGCCTCCATCCTCGTGAACGGCGACATCTTCGTCTGCCCCAACGTGGAGCACCGGCCGGAACTGATTCAGGGCAACATCCTGCGTGATTCGTTCAGCGAGGTGTGGCGAACGCGCTTCCTCCCCTTCCGCAACCGGCCCTTGCCGGAAAAATGCAAAAGCTGCCGCCACCGCAGCGCCTGCAAAGGCGACTCCTTCCACACGCTGGATTTCGGTACGAACGAGCCGCGCTTCTGCTTCCGCGACGATCTGGAGCAGCCCTCCGCGCAGGACTATCTGGACGATCTGTTTGCGCGGTACCCGGACGTTTCGTTCTATGAAATCTCCGGCGACGCGGACGGCGGCCGCGAGGTGCTGATCGAGCCGGACGCGTACCGCTTCATCAAGGAGTACTTCCACCTCGGGCAAACGCACCCGCAGTCGATGTTTGAGCAGCAGATGGCGCTGGTCGGCTTTTCCCGCGGAGATCTGGACGTTGTGCGCTACATGATCCCCTGCGACGGCGCCCTGCGCGCGGAAGACAACGCGATTTTTACAAAAAGAATTCTGAAAACGGTTGACAAAGAGCTGAAAATCATCAATAATAATTATTACAGGAGTTCCGACCGCGCATTGTGCGGCAGCGACTGCGACAACCGCCGGCCGATGCGCTTTCTCGGCTTCATCCACAGCCACCCGACCCAGCACGAGCTGCAATACAGCACCGGCGACGACGCGATCCACAGCCGGATGCTGCGGCGGTTCGGCAGCTACGTCGGCATTCTGGTTCACCCCGCGGACGAAACGATGGGCGCCTATTGCGGCGAACCCCCGCGGCAGGCAAAGCTCATCATCCCTGCGCTGTGATCCGCAGCCCGCTCCGGCGGTCCTCAAAAGAAAACGACAAAGCAACCCACGCACATCAAGAAGGAGGTCTTTTCCATGCGTTCCGTTTTTGCGCTCATCCGTTCCTGGTTCCGGCAGTTCTATGCGCTGGTGCTTGAAAAGCTCGGCGTTTCCGTGGCCGATCCCGAAAGCCCGGATCCGGTCGATCCCATCATCGACAGACCCGAGCCCGGCCCGGGCGAAGTGGTCTGCTACTACGGCTGCCCGAACAGCAAAAACGCCCAAAAGCTCCAGCTTCAGAAAAAGCTGTATCGCTGACACAAACGCCGAACCGCGCAGGGTGCTCCCCTGCGCGGCTTTTTGCGGCGGGGTCATTGACAAGCCTCTGCCCGCATGGTAAGATGAAACAAGCCGGCACCCGGCAAAAAAGGAGAGATTCCCGTGAAAGAAGCATGGAAGCATCTGGATTTCAGCGGAAAATCGCTGACCGACGGTATCCGTCTGGTGGGCAGCCGCTATTACACCGGCACCGACTTCTGGGCGTCCGCGCAGGGCGTCACGAACGACGGGCGGTACTACTACTGCACCGGCACCGTGCTGGCGCTGGGCTTTCACGGCCTTACCAAAATCGACATGCAGACCGGCAAGGTGCTGCTCAAAAGAGAAAAATACCTGCCGCCGGAGCTCGCCGCGCAGGGCTTCTGCCATTACGGCGGCTGCACCTTTTTTGAAGGCAAGCTCTATGTCGCCGTGGAGGACAAGGACCGCGCCCACCCCTGCATCGCCGTGTTCAGCGCCGACACCCTGACGTTCACCGGCGAATACCGCATCCTCGGGCCGGAGATCCAGCCGGACGGCAACCTGCCCTGGTGCGCCGCGGACAAGGACAACCGCCTGCTTTACACCGGCTATTTCAACCACTGCGACCACATCAACGTGTTCCGAATCGACACGCTCGACTTCATCCGCAGCATTCCTCTCAGCCGTGTGGTGGAGCACACGCAGGGCGGCGAGCTGTGGAGCGGCCTGATCTATATCTCCTGCCACGACGCCTGGCGCAGAAAGCACATCTTTTCGATTGACCCCGCGACCGGCGAAACAAAGCTCGTGCTGACGCGCGACGCCGGCAAAAACGTGGTGGAATCGGAGGGCGTCACGATCTGCCCGATGGACGACGGCTCGTTTTTCCACCAGCTCGACGTGATCTATCCCTTCACGCTGGCCATCCGGCGTTACAGCGCGCCGGAGGGGTAAAAATGAGACATGAAAAAAGCACTGCGGACGCAGTGCTTTTTTGGTTGGTGGAGACGGCGGTAATCGAAACCGCGTCCGAAAACCCATCCATCCGAGTTTCTCCGGGTGCAGTCAATCTTTTGAAATTCCCTCTGCGCCGCGCCGGTTGACAGGCTCAGCGGTTCGGTAGGCTCTGATGCATGATGGCGGCCGAGTCCCTCCGCCGTTCACGTTCACTGCTCATCGACGCCTGTTGCGCTGCCGCAGTCCTCAGCGCACAGACGGGCCGCGTTACGCAGCCTTCAAAACTGTAGTATTGTCAGTTCAATTTAAGGTTTGCGGTTTTTAGAGTGGCACCGCACCACTACCCGCTTCTCAGACTTCCGGATCCCCGTCGAAATCCTTTCGTCCCCGTGTATTTGAGGATTAAAGCTTCTGCCGCTGCGCGCGGTCCATGTCGCGCTGCGCGTCTTTTCTGGCCTCGGCTTCGCGTTTGTCGTAATTCTTTTTGCCCTTGCACAGGCCGATTTCCAGCTTGGCGCGGCCGTTGAGGAAATAGATCGACAGCGGAATCAGCGTCAGTCCCTGCTGCTTCACCTCGGCGTAAAGCCGACTGATCTCGCGCTTGTGCATGAGCAGCTTCTTGGGCCGCATCGGGTCGCGGTTGAAGATGTTGCCCTGCTCATAGGGGCTGATGTGCATTCCGTTGGCAAAGATTTCGCCGTTCACGATGTTGCACCAGCTGTCCTTCAGATTCACGCGCCCCTTGCGGATGGATTTGACTTCCGTGCCGAACAGCGCGATGCCCGCTTCATAGGTTTCGAGCACAAAGAAGTCGTGATAGGCCTTCTTGTTCTGCGCCACGCGGGGCAGGTCTTTGTTTGCCGCGGCCACGGATGCCGCCTCCTTTCAAAACTGATTATCGGAATGAAGCATTCTCACAGCTTTCGTCTGCCCTCCAGCGCGCGGGTGAGCGTCACCTCGTCGGCGTATTCCAGATCGGCGCCGACCGGCACGCCGTAGGCCAGACGGCTGACCGTGATGCCCATCGGCTTGAGCAGGCGGGAAATATACATCGCCGTCGCCTCGCCCTCCACGGTCGGATTGGTGGCCATGATGACCTCCTGCACCGTGCCGTCGGACAGCCGCGCGAGCAGCTCCTTGATCGTGATGTCCTCGGGCCCCACGCCGTTCATCGGCGAGATCACGCCGTGCAGCACGTGGTAGGTGCCGTTGTATTCGTGCGTGCGCTCAAAGGCCATCACGTCGCGCGGGTCCTCCACCACGCAGACGGTGGTTTTGTCGCGCGCGTCGTTCTTGCAGATCGGGCAAAGCTCCTCCTCGCTCAGATTGCAGCAGCAGGCGCATTGCTTGATGTTCTCGTGCGCGGCAAGGATGGTTTCGGCAAACTGCTTTGCCTGGGGCCCGCTCATGTGCAGCACATGGAACGCGAGCCGCTGGGCGCTCTTGTGCCCGATGCCGGGCATGCGCTCAAACTGTTCCACCAGCCTTGCCAGCGACGCTATGCTGTAGCCCGCCATCAGAACGGCAGATTCAGCCCGCTTTTGAACGCGCCCATGGCCTGTTCCATGGCGTCGTCCGCCTTGCGCATGGCTTCGTTTGTGGCCGCGATCAGCAGATCGGACAGCATTTCGATGTCTTCGGGATCGACCACGTCGGGCTGCAGGTTGATATTCTTCACCTCGTGGGCGCCCGTGACGGTCACTTCCACCGCGCCGCCGCCCGCAGAGGCGGAGAATTCGCTTTGTTCAATCTCCTGCTGTTTGGCTTCCATCTGGGCCTGCATCTCCTGGATGCGCTTCATCATGGCCATCTGGCCGCCGCCCTGGCCGCCGGGAATTCTTGCTTTCATCGTGATTGCTCCTTTTCTTTCAGTTCGTTATTCCTGCAGGACGCCGAGTTGCTGCGCCTTTTGCAGCAGATCCTCCAGCGGATCCTGTTTTTGTTCCGGTTGCTGTTCGGGCGCCGCGGGTCTGCTGTAGATGCCGAGGCGGTATCTGCGGCCCGTGACCCGTTCGATCGCTTCCTTCACGTCGCGGGCGTTCTTGCCGATGCGGATGAACGACGACACGGTGTCGTTGTCGCTCTTGATCAGGATGAAGTCGCCGCGCTCAAAGGCCGATGAGCCGGTCAGCACGCCCCACATGGCCATGTTGAGCTGCGACAGCTCCGAAAGCACCTGCGGCCACGCGGCAAAGGCTTCGTCGTCGCGCACGGCGTCGGCCGCCGCGGCGGGCTGTTTGGCTTCCGGCTGCGGCTGCGGGGTCGGAGTCGAAATCGGCGGTTCCGGTTCCGGTGCAGGCGCAGGCTCGGGTTCCGGCTCCGGTTCGGGTTCGGGCTCCGGCGAAAGCGCGGGTTCCGCAGCTGGGATCGGACGCGGCGGAGCCAGCGGGGTTTCCCACTGCGGGGGCTTTTTGGCGGGCGGCTCCGGCTCCGGCGCGGACGCCGGCTGCGTTTCGGCAAGCACCGTCCGCTGCACCGGCTCCGGTTCCGGCGCCGGCTGCGTTTCGGCAACGACCGCCTTTTGCACCGCTTCCGGCGCTGGCTTCGGCTGAACGCCGTCGCGCACGGCGCGTTCCAGCGCGGCGAGACGCGTCAGCAGCGCGTCGCTGCCGCCCGAAAGCGCGGGGCTTGCCAGACGCAGAAGCGCCATTTCCATTTCAATGCGGCGGTTGACGCCCTTTTTCATGGCCGCCGCCGTCTCCTGCAAAAGATCGATCGCGTAAAGGACCGCCTCCAGCGTGAAGGACGCGCTCTGGGCGCGGTACTGCGCCAGCTCGTCGGCCGTGCAGATCAGCACGTTTTCGGCGCGGCGCACGGTTTTGACGATCATCAGGTTGCGGAAGTGCTGCACCAGATCGGCGCACAGTCGCTCCATATCCACGCTCCTGGCGTGCAGCTCCGACAGCTGCTCGATCGCCGCGGCGCTATCGCGGCGCAGCAGCGCGTCGGCCATGGCAAACAGGTGATCCTTGCCGGTGACGCCGGCCACGTCGGTCACGAGCTGCAGCGTCACGTGGCGGTCGCGGCCGATGCACTGATCCAGCGTGGACAGCGCGTCGCGCATGCCGCCGTCGGCCAGCCGGGCGATCATCAGGCCCGCGTCTTCGTCCAGCGTGAAGCCCTCGAGCGCCGCAATCTGCTGCATGCGCCCGAGCATCGCTTCGGGCGACACGCGGTGAAAATCGAACCGCTGGCAGCGCGAAAGGATCGTGACCGGGAGCTTGTGAACCTCGGTGGTGGCCAGAATGAACCTGACGTGGGCGGGCGGCTCCTCCAGCGTTTTCAGCAGCGCGTTGAACGCGCCGATGGAAAGCATGTGGACTTCGTCGATGATATAGACGCGGCAGCGGCAGTTGACCGGGGCGAAGTTCGCCTCGTCGCGGATGTCGCGGATGTTGTCGACGCCGTTGTTGCTCGCCGCGTCGATCTCGACCACGTCGAGGATGGCGCCCGAATCGATGCCGCGGCAGATCTCGCATTCGTTGCAGGGGTTGCCGTTCACGGGGTGCAGGCAGTTGACCGCCTTGGCCAGAATCTTGGCGCAGGTGGTTTTGCCCGTGCCGCGCGAGCCGGTGAACAGATAGGCGTGCGACAGCTTGCCGCTCTGCAGCTCCTGCTGCAGCGTGCGCGTGATATGGTCCTGCCCCACCACGTCGGAAAAGACCCGGGGCCGGTATTTGCGATAGAGCACCTGATACATCGCGCGCCCTCCTTCTGCGTTCTAAAAAAAGAAGTCCCTTTTGCTCGGTCATGCGGCGGCAGGCATGAGCTGTGTCGCACAGACGTTCCGCTTAATGCTGCTCGGTTCCCCGCCTGACATGGTTCGCGGTGTTCTGTCGCACAGAACCCACCGCCGCATGACCAAACCAAAGTGAACTTCCTTGTATGCGCGTTGCATACTTTGTTATTATATACGATTTCCGCCGCAAAATCAAGGGGTTTGGGCGAATTTTTCGGCCGCCCGCAGTCGGCGGTTCCTCTTGCTTTCAGCCGCGCGATCCGCTATAATAGAAGCAGAAAAGGAGGGGTTCCCATGGCGTTTTTCCTCATTCCCCAGCCCGCCTCGATGACGGTCGGCGACGCGCCGGTGTTCCGGCTGACGCGGCTTTGCAACCTGCACACCGACGAAGAAAGCGCGCTTGCAAAAGCGGCGCTGCTGCGCTTTTTTGAAAAAACGCTCGAGTTCGAGCTGCTCGGCACGGGCAGGGAGCACCTGACGCTCCGGGTCGACCCCGCCGTTTCAAAGCCGGAGGGGTACCTTCTGACCGCGGAAGAAAACCGCGTCACCGTTACGGGCCACGACGCCGCGGGCGTCTTCTACGGCGTGCAGACGCTGGGGCAGCTGTTGCTGCAGGGCGAAGGCGTTTTGCCCGAAATCAGAATCGAAGACGCGCCGCAGTACGCCTACCGGGGCTTTCTTCTGGACGTCAGCCGCTATTTCTTTGCGCCCGACGCGGTCAAGCAGCTGCTGGACGCGATGGCGCTGCACAAGCTCAACCGCTTCCATTGGCACCTGACCGATGACCACGGCTGGCGGATTGAGCTGGACGGTTATCCCCTTCTGACGCAGATCGGCGCATACCGCGCCTACACGAACTTCGGCAAGACGCCCCACGGCGGCTTTTACACGAAGGACGAGATCCGCGACATCGTGCAGTATGCCCACGAGCGGTTCATTCAGGTGATTCCCGAGGTGGATTCGCCGGGGCACGTGGTCTCGGCCATCGCGGCCTATCCGTTCCTCTCGTGCTTTGACCGCGATCTGCCGGTGGCCACCAACAGCGGCGTGCAGCACGACATTCTCTGCGTGGGCAAAGAAAGCACGTTTGACTTCATCTTCGGCGTGCTCGACGAGGTGGCCGACCTCTTCCCCGACGGGATGTTCCACATCGGCGGCGACGAGGTGCCCACCGCCCGCTGGGCACACTGCCCGCACTGCAGAAAGCGGATGGAGGACGAAGGCTTCGCGGACGTCAAGGAGCTGTATCCCTACTACATCGGGCGCGTCACGGCGCATCTCAAAGAGAAAGGTGTCCGCGTCTTTGCATGGCACAACGCGCAGCTCGGCGAAGCCATTGACCCCGCCGTGATCCGCGAGCACTGGGATGTGCTGCCCGACGAAAACACCGACCTGTCGCACGTGGTGGACGCCGATTTTCACAGCTACTACTTCGACCTGCCCTACGGCATGGTGCCGCTCAGGGCCTGTTACACCCACGACCCGGCCAAGAACGGCGTCCAGCCCTTCGGGGTGGAGTGCTGCCTTTGGACGGAGTATGTGCCCACGATGCACAAGGCGGGCTACTGCGTCTTCCCGCGGCTGGGCGCGTTCGCCGAAACCGCCTGGACGCCGCCGGCGCAGAAAGATTACGACGCGTTTTTGCAAAAGCTGCCCGCCTATTTTTCGCTGCTCGACACGCTCTCATTTCCCCGCGCAACAAAACGCCAGGCGCTGCCCGGTCTTTTGCGCAACTGGGGCTATCAGGCGTGGTTCTGGCGGCGCAACCTGCACGCGCTCGGCTTCAAGAAAGCGCTGGACGACCGCAAAGTCGCGCGCGAAGCGCACAACAGGCAACCGTCGTCAGTCGACAGTTGACAGCAAAAAACGCTGACCGCTAAAAAAGAGCACCTATGAAGGTGCTCTTTTTTTATGCGTGGATCATCGTGTAGAAATAGGCAACGATCCCGAACAGCGGCGGGAACGCGGCCGCCATTTTTTCGATCTTCATCTGCTCCTGACATTCCGGGTTGGTTTCGTTGCCGCTTCGCCAAAAGTCGGGCACTGCGTAGCGGATCACATCGCGGTCGATCGCCCGGACGTCGTTGCCGCTGTACTCGCCGAAATCGACCGCGCCGCTGTCAAGGATGTCTTGATAGAGCTTTTCTTTTTCCTTTGGCCGCAGCGGATTGAAGAACGAAAATTCGCATTTGCCGGCGCTGGCCTTCCACCACCGCCAGGAGAGTTCGCTGCGTTTGAGATTATTGAGCTGTTCGTCGGTTTCCGCGGCGCATGCCGCCTTTTTCCAAAGGGCGTCCACCAGCCTTGCCGTCACAGCCGGGAACGGACGCATACAGGCCGCCGAGCCGTAGTAGATGCACATATGCCCGTCAAACGAGCCGGCATGCTTTGAAAAAATCTTCACAATCCGGTGCACATATTTGCCGCCGGGACCGTAATACGCGTTGCAAAAGCCCGCCGCCTCTTTTTCAAGATCGCAATACGGGTTTTGCAGACATTTCGAAATCATATAGGCGCGCAGCTCACCGAACTCGGTGTCGCAGCGATCCATATAGTAGTTGCCCTCCACATACATACCCTTGACGTTGTTTTCATAAAAGATCTGCATGTTTTTCTGGATCACATGGAAATTCGGGAACACCGTGCAGGTGTGTAAATAGTCTGTGGCGTAGTCCCAGATATACAGGCGGTCGCAGATCTTGGCCCAGTCGGTGAGGTCTTTATAAAACTCGGCGTTGCACGCTTTGTGATCCAGCGGATGGGCAAAGCAGCAGAGAATCGAGCACAGGCGGATAATCACATTGTCGCGCGGCACAATGCCCTCGGGCGCGGGCTGCGAATAGTAATAGGCAAAGGTGTCGATCGCCACGTTGTCGTAACCCTTTTCCTTAACCACATCGGCGATCCGGTTGACAAAGTTGACAACCGACGCGGACGGTTTGCCGCCGTGGGCAGCTTCAAACGATTTGCAATTTTCGCACTGACAGTTGGCAAAGTTATCGTTCTGGGTCACGGAAACGATTTGCAGCGGCGCGTCGGGATCATGCTGTTCCTCCAAAATCTTCAGCACATTGTTTGTGCAGATTCTGAGCACGTCCGGGTTTGTCAGGCACGGCTGTTCGGTCGTCCGTTCGCCGTCGTGCAGCGCCAGATATTCGGGATGCGTATCTTTATACTTTTCGGTTTCGCACAGCGTACCCATCGTGTGGCAGAAGCCGCCGAGATAATCCACCGTGCCGCCCATTTCGGCGGACAGCGTTCTGCGTGCGCCGTTGGTCAGGCCGTTCGCCATAGAATACTCGGTATCGAGCGGACTTTTCCAGTCGGTGTCGGTGCTTTCAAAAAACGGCTCGTAGACGATGTCGGTGTTCGTCGGCACAAAAACCGTGTCGCTTTTCGGCAAAACGGTGATCGTTGACGTGTAAACCTTGCGGTGGCAAAATTCCTCCAAAAAGCGATAGGCCGCGATCTGCAGCCCGCGCTGTGCCGTACCGGCGATATGCACGTTGCCGCCGATGGCGCGAATCCGGTAGCCGTTATCGGCCACGCCGGACACGTCCGCTTCAGACGCCGCGCCGAGCGCGATATAGTTTTTCTCCGCCTGCGACACGATGGCCGGCGCTTCGCCGAACACTTCGCCGAAGACACCGGCGAGCTTTTCGGCCGCAAAGGTTTCGGCCGCCGTGGGCGTTTCGGGCACAAGAATGTGCCACGTTTTGTCGATCACGATGCATCCGGACGCCGCCGCCAGCGGCACACAACCGAGCAGCAACAGACAAACAAGCAACAGGCTGATTGTTTTTTTCATCATAATTCCTCCCCAAACAAGATTTTCAGGGTCTCATGCGCTTTCACTCTATCATATTCTTATCAAAAAAAGCAAGATGTTTTGTGTTTTGAAACATAAGAAAACTGCACCGCCCGCCCCCTCAGTCATCGCGCTCTGCGGTTTTCGGCTTTCTGCCTCTGCCCGCATTCGGATATCGTACAGCTTTTGAAACGCGGGCGTTTGAAAAGAAAGCGTATCCCGCAGAGTCGTCAGCGTTCGTCTGCCGACTCTGCGGTCAAGCACCGCAAAGAGACGGACGATCCGGTTTTCACTGCAAAGGCTTTCCTGAATGGATTGCGTGTCAAAAATATGAAAAGCCTCATAGAAATCTCTTTGATTCAGGCCTTCATAGTGTTGCTTCGCCATCTCATCCGGATCCTCATGGGAATACAGAATATCGTCCGGCCAGGGATCCCAGTAGTTGCCGCCGAAGATCTCGCAATCATCCAGCAGAATCGCAACACGTCCCTCCTGATCATGGCTGTGCTTATAGGTGGTTGCAAAATAGCGGATGTGTCCGCGCAGCGGCTCTGCCAGATAGTCTTGTTCCAGTTTTTTCCGCATGCCGCTCCAGTCATGCATCAACGTTTCCTCCTTTTCACAGCGTCTGCTGCTTCGCCGCCCACTGGGCGCGCTTTTGCAGCACGAATTCCGGCGCCTTGTTGAACAGGAATGTGATGTAGCGCATCACGTTCGCTTCCGCAATCACGAAGAC
This sequence comes from Clostridiaceae bacterium, assembly GCA_016290665.1. Taxonomy (GTDB): domain Bacteria; phylum Bacillota; class Clostridia; order Oscillospirales; family Acutalibacteraceae; genus UBA6857. The sequence continues at coordinate 18,393 of JAEEUW010000037.1, forward strand.
CACGCACAGCATGATGCCCTTGGTGCCGAATTCATCGATCATGAACAGGCTGCGCAGCATCGGCACACAGGCGCAGACCACAAAGCCGACCATGCACCCGACGATCACCACGGTGCGGTAGAGGTTCATCGGCTTCGAGACATTGCGCAGGATCAGGAACCCGACCACGGCGAGCAGATAGGTGCTCGCAACGCCGACGTCCATGTCGGAAATCTGGAATACATGGCCGAAGACCACCATCGCCGCGATGGAAAAGAACGACGTCAGCGACGCGGGCAGCGCCGTCAGCAGCGTCCGTTTGAGGAACTGTCCCTCCTGCTTGCGGATGTTGGGCTCGAGCGAAAGCAGGAACGCCGGCACGCCGATGTTGAACCCGGACACAAGCGAAACCTGCGAGGGCTTGAGCGGATAGGAGAACGCGGTGATGATGGAAAACGCTGCCAGGAACATGGAGAACATGTTCTTATAGAGGAACAGCGTGGCTGAGCGGGTGATGTTGTTGATGATCTGGCGTCCCTGCGCAACGATCGGGCGCATCTTGGAAAAATCGGAATCGAGCAGCACCACCTGCGCCGCCTGGCGCGCGGCGTCGGAGCCGGCGCCCATGGCGATGGAGCAGTCGGCCTCTTTCATGGCGAGAATGTCGTTGACGCCGTCGCCGGTCATGGCAACGCGCTTGCCGTTTGCCTTGAGCGCGCGGACGATCGACTTTTTCTGCTCGGGCTTCACCCGGCCGAACACAGTGTATTCCCCCACCGCCTCGCGGATCATCTCGTCGTCCTTGAGCGTGGTGGCGTCCACGTATTTTTCGGCGTCGGGGATGTTCACCTGCGCGGCGATGCGCGACACGGTGAGCGGGTTGTCGCCGGAAATGACCTTGATCGCGACGCCCTGTTCGCCGAAGAAGGCGAAGGTGTCGGCGGCGTTTTTGCGGATGGAGTTTTCGAGCGAGACGAACAGCAGCGGCGCGGTGCGCTCGCGCACCGTAACCAGCGCCAGCACGCGGCAGCCTTTGGCGGCGCGCGCTTCAATGGCGGCGCGGTTGCGCTCAAAGGTGGAGGGCTCCAGCAGGATCTCCGGCGCGCCGAGCCGGTAGACGCCGGCGGCGGTGCGGATCTCGGAATACTTGGTTTTGGAGGTGAACGGCGACATGCTGCTCACCTGCAGCGCCGTGCTCTGGGGGCAGTAGTCGCGCAGCGCCTTCATGGTGGCGTTGCTGTCGGTGACGGTCGCCACATACTGCGCCAGCAGCCGTTCGTTGCGCTTGAGGCCGTCTTCCGAAAGGCCTTCCGGCGCAAAGACCTCCAGCACCTTCATCTTGTTGTCGGTGATGGTGCCGGTCTTGTCCACACAAAGCACGTCGACGCCCGCGAGGGTTTCGATGGAGCGCATGTCGTGCAGCAGGATCTGCTGCTTGGCAAGGCGCATGGCGCCCAGCGCGAGCGCGATGGTCACCAGCAGATAGAGGCCCTCCGGGATCATGCCGATCACGGCGCCGACCGTGGACGTGATCGCTTCGGCAAAGGTCAGATGATTGACGGCGAGCCCTTCGATGAACAGCGTCAGGCCGATCGGGATGATCGCGATGCCCGCGACCTTGATGATCAGCTCGATGCCGCGGATGATCTCCGACGGCTTTTCCTGCATCTGCTTCGCCTTTGCGGTCAGCTTTGCGGCGTAGGAGTCCTTGCCCACGTGGGTCAGGCGGGCCAGACATTTGCCGTTGACGACAAAGGAGCCCGATTTCAGCGCGTCGCCCGCGTTCTTTTCAATCTCGTCCGCTTCGCCGGTCAACAGCGATTCGTTGACGCTCACGCGGCCGGAGACGACCACGGCGTCGGCCGGAATCTGCTGGCCCTCGCCGAGCTGCACGACGTCATCGAGCACCAGCGCGTCGGTGGGCACCTTTTTTTCTTCGCCGTTCCGGATGACAACACAGGTGGCCTGAGACAGCAGCGAGAGCTTGTCCAGCACCTTTTTGGAGCGGATCTGCTGCACGATGCCGATCACGGTATTGGCGATCACGACCGGCAGGAACGACAGGTTCTTGAACGAGCCGGCGATGATCAGCAGCACGGCGATGATAGCGAAAATCAGGTTGAAATAGGTGAAGACGTTCTTTTTGACGATCTCCGAAATGCTTTGGGTGCCGCTGTCGGGCAGGGCGTTGGTTTTGCCTGCGCTGCGGCGCTGCTGCACTTCGGCGTCGGTCAGACCCGACGTCCGGAGCGCCGGGGCTTCGTTCAAAGGATCCATGGTGTTCCTCCTTTTTGAGGGTCTGCCTTATTATAGCACGATTCCCGCCGGTTTGCAACAGCGGGAACGGGCGTTTGCCGTATGCGGTGACGCGAAAAAGGTTCTCGCTTTGGAGAAGCGGTCGCCCGCGAAGAGAAGCGTTGTCCGCCCGGTCGTTGCGGGGCACGAGTGGCTTTTCGATATGGCGGGACACGGGCGGCGTGGGGTGCCGCGGAGAACGCTTGCCCGCGAAGGGAGCCGCCGCCCGCTTTGCCGCGGCAGCTGCGGCTGACTGCTTCCCGCGCCACAGCCGTCAGTTTCAACCAAGACCGCGGTTTCTCTTTCTTTCGGGCGAAAGAAAGAGAAAGTCCGCAGAAAAGAGAAAGAAAGCCCCGGGCTTCGGATACGGCGAAGGAAGAAAATGCCGTCCGCGTCTGCGACGCGGAAAAGCGGCGTTTTACTTCGCCTAATCCCACAGCACCTTAACTTCAGATTGCCGCTGAACGGCCTTGCACCGGCTATGCCGTGTCCCCAAAGAGAATGCTGCGGGTTCCGTGAGAGTTCCCTCCTCTATAGCGCGTTTCCGCAAGGCCTTGCGGCAGCGGCAAGGTGTCGGTGATCCTTGCGCCGGACGTTTTGCGTTCAGCCGGACGACCTCACCCGTCACGCGCATCACTCTGCCGTGGAGACTGCGGCGACGTGGCCTCACCCACCACGCGCCTTCGGCGCGCGGTCCCCCTCCCCGCAGGCGGGGAGGGCAAGTTAGGCTTCGGGTTTAGAGAAAGGTTTGTATAAACCTGAAAGAACGACCGCATGGTTCCCTTCACCGCAAGGCATTGCGCAGCACCTTATGGGGGCATACATCTTTTGAGAAATGCCCG
>JAEEUW010000038.1 GCA_016290665.1 Clostridiaceae bacterium
GTGAGAAGGCGTTTCTCGGCACGGTGCTCGCGCACAACGACGGCGGCGTGCCGAACGTGGTGGTTTCCATACCGCGTCTGGACGAAGAAAACCTCGGATATCTGATCTACTTCTTTGAAAAGGCCTGCGCCGTTTCCGGCTATGTGCTGGGCGTCAATCCGTTCAATCAGCCCGGTGTGGAAAGCTACAAACGGAATATGTTTGCGCTTTTGGGCAAGCCGGGCTATGAAAAAGAAAAAGAAGCACTTGAACAACGGCTTTCCGTGTGATATAATGGACTTGACCGATCAAGGCAACCCGCAAACGCGGAATCACTTTCTGGGAGGACAATCTTATGATTTCTCTGATTTTGGGACACAAAGGCGCCGGAAAAACGAAGCATCTGATCTCCTGCGTCAATGAAGCAGTTGAAACGTCTAAGGGCAACGTCATCTGCGTTGAAAAAGAAACCAAGCTGACTTACGACGTGAATTATCGCGCCAGACTGATCGCCACCGACGATTACGAAGTCAAGGGCTACGATACGTTCTTCGGCTTTCTTGCGGGCGTGTGCGCCGGCAACCACGACATTACGGACGTGCTGGTGGACGCCACGCTGCGGATCGGCGGCAGAGATTACAACGCGCTTGCCAAATTCCTCGAGCAGGTGTATGAGCTGAGCGAAGTCCATGAGACGGCGTTCGTCTTCACGGTTTCGGCAGACAAGGAAGAGCTGCCCGATTCCATCTTCAATTTCTGCAAAATCCTTTAATCCGAAGAATGACGGCGGCTGCTTTCGGCGGCCGCCGCTTTTCAGTGAGGTGTGAAGCATGCCGGATTCCTCTTTTGAAAACGCCGCCCGCGCGGACGGCTTTCGCATCGTCTGCGGCATTGACGAAGCCGGACGCGGCCCGCTGTGCGGCCCGGTCTGCGCCGCTGCCGTGATTCTGCCGCCCGACTGCGAAATCGAAGGACTCAACGATTCCAAAAAGCTCAGCGAAAAGAAACGCGAAGCGCTGTTTGACGTGATCTGCGAACGCGCGGTTTCCTATGGCATCGCCATGGCCACAGCGCAGGAAATCGATGAAATCAATATCCTGCAGGCGACGTACCTAGCCATGCGCCGCGCCGTCGAGGCGCTTTCCGTGCAGCCGGACTGCGCGCTGATTGACGGCAACGGCAAGCCCGGCCTTGCCGTGGAGCAGCGCACGATTGTGAAGGGCGACAGCAAGAGCGTTTCCGTTGCCGCCGCGTCCATCCTTGCCAAGGTGACGCGGGACCGCTACATGAAGATGCTCGACGAACAGTATCCGCAGTATGCGTTTGCGCAGCACAAGGGATACGGCACAAAGCTGCACTATGAACGAATTGCGGCGTCCGGCCTTTGTCCGGAGCATCGCCGCACATTCCTGCGCAAGGTTTTGGAGCAGACGCCATGAACCGTTCGGAAAAAGGAAAGCTCGGCGAAGACGTCTGCGCGTGGTATCTTGAAAAGCACGGCTATTCGGTCGTTGCGCGCAACGTGCATTCCCGCTACGGCGAAGTGGATCTGATTGCGGAAAACGCCGATTTTGTTTGCTTTGTGGAAGTCAAAACCAGAAAGGCGGGCGCGCCGGTTTCTCCCGCGGAGGCGGTCGACCTCCGCAAGCAGCAAAAGCTCGTGCTCACCGCGCAGCACTATCTCATGACGAACGAAACGGCAAAGCAGCCGCGGTTCGACGTCTTTGAGGTGCTGCTGAACGGCGAGGGCAGGCCGGAGAAGGTTCGCCTGATCGAGCACGCGTTCGACGCCTCCTGCATTGACAATCTGTATTATTGAGAAAGTTCATCCGCCGTTTGTCTGACCGGCGGATGTGCTTTTGATAAAAAAGATTTGTTTCTTTTCAAAAAACATTTTACAAACCGTTTGTTTCGTGCTATAATACATCCATTGATTCGACGGGAGGTACGACGTATGCTGTATACGAGTACGAGAGACAAAACCGTGCATGTGACGAGCGCACAGGCCATTGCCCGCGGCATCAGCGCCGACGGCGGTCTGTTCGTCCCCGAAGAGATTCCGCAGATCTCCGCTTCGCTTTTGCAGGAGCTTTCCGGCCTCGACTATATTTCACGGGCGAAAAGGATTCTTGCGCTGTATCTGACCGATTTTACCGCTGAGGAGATCGACCGCTGCGTGCGCGGCGCCTATGCGCCCGGCAAATTCTCGAGTGAAAAGGTGTCGCCGCTGCATACGATTGCCGACGGCGCGCACGTGCTCGAGCTCTGGCGCGGCCCCACCTGCGCGTTCAAGGACATGGCGCTGCAGCTGCTGCCGTATCTGCTGACCACAGCCGCGAAAAAGACCGTTGCCGACAAAACGATCGTGATTCTTGTTGCGACCTCCGGCGACACCGGAAAGGCGGCGCTCGCCGGGTTCTGCGACGTGCCCGGCACAAAGATCATGGTGTTCTATCCGAACGACGGCGTCAGCCCCATGCAGAAGCTGCAGATGACGACGCAGGAGGGCGGCAACGTCTGCGTCTGCGCCATCAACGGCAACTTTGACGACGCGCAGAACGGCGTCAAGGCGATCTTTACCGATCCGGCCGTTGCCGAAAAGCTGGCGCAGCACGGCATGATGTTCTCTTCCGCCAACTCGATCAACTGGGGCAGACTCGTCCCGCAGATCGTCTATTACGTTTCGGCCTACTGCGACCTGATCGCCGAAGGTACGATCAAAAACGGCGACGCGGTCAATATCGTTGTGCCGACCGGGAACTTCGGCAACATCCTTGCGGCCTATTACGCCAAGGAGATGGGTGTGCCGGTGAAGACGCTTCTGTGCGCGTCCAACGCCAACAACGTGCTGACGGAATTCCTGGAAACGGGCGTCTACGACAGAAACCGTCCGTTTTTCACAACGACCTCGCCCTCCATGGACATTCTGATTTCGTCGAATCTGGAGCGGCTGCTGTTTCACCTTGCCGGCGAAGACGACGCCCGTGTGCGCGGCTGGATGACACAGCTCAGGCAGACCGGCCGTTACGTCGTGGAGGATGATATCAAAGAAAAGCTGCTGGCTCAGTTTGCCGCCGGCTGCTGCGACGACGAAGAGACAAAGGCGACGATTGCCGAAACCTACCGTGCGGGCTATCTGTGCGATACGCATACGGCGGTTGCGGTCCACGTTTATGAGGACTACCTCGCCGCCACGGGCGACCGGACGCCGACGGTGATCGCGTCCACGGCGAATCCGTATAAATTCTCCAAGGCTGTTCTGTCCGCCGTGCTTGGCAAAGAGCCTGACGGCGCGGACGAGTTTGCGCAGGTGGATCAGCTGATTGCCGCCACCGGCGAGCCCTGTCCGCCGCAGCTTGCAACGCTGAAAGAGAAAAAGCCGCGGTTCACCGATTGCTGCAGCCGCGAGGATATGGCGAAGAAAGTGTATCAGATGCTCGGCATCGATGCGTAACAGAATGGACGTCGGCAGGTGGGATGACCGCGTGCCGTCGTTTCATGTTTGAAAGGAGGGGATCGGAATGAAGCTGTTTGCCGTCGCGGATACGCACCTGTCTCTGGGCGCGGACAAACCGATGGACGTCTTTCCCGGCTGGAACGATTACGTGAAACGGCTGGAGGAAAACTGGCGCCGGCTGGTGACGGACGACGATATCGTTGTGATCCCCGGCGACGTTTCGTGGGCCATGGACCTTTCTGGGTGTCTGGCTGATTTTGCTTTTCTCAACAGCCTGCCCGGGCAAAAGATTCTGATGAAGGGCAACCACGATTACTGGTGGACCACGAAACGGAAGATGGACGCTTTTTTGGCGCAAAACGGCTTTGACACGCTGCGGATTCTGCACAACAACGCCTTCCGCTTCGGCGATTACACCGTTGTCGGCACGCGCGGCTGGTTCTATGACGCGGAAAAGGACGCCGATCAGAAGGTGCTGCTGCGCGAATCCAACCGTCTTCGCATGTCGATCGCTGCCGGAAAAGCGCTCGGCGGCGAGCTGATCTGCTTTCTGCATTACCCGCCTCTGACGATCAACCAGTCTTGCGACGAGATCATGCGCGTGCTCAGAGAAGAGGGGATCAGCCGCTGCTTTTACGGTCATCTGCACGGCCCGTCGCTGAGCGTCGCCTTTCACGGCGTGCAGAATGACATCCGTTTTCATCTGGTTTCGGCCGATTATTTGCATTTTTGCCCTTATTTCATAGAAAAAATTTAAAAAAACTATAGAAATCCCGTGCGGAATCTGTTATAATGCATTGGTTATTATGCCTGATGCGTCAAAAACGACGCGGGGAATCAAGAAAAGGAGTTCAAGAACATGAGTCTGAAAACATGCAACAAAGCAGAAGAAGCGAATCTTTATACCTTGGAAGTTTCCATCGACGGCCAGACGTTCAACGACGCGATGAACAAGGCGTTCAACAAGCAGAAGAACCGCATCGCGCTGCCCGGCTTTCGCAAGGGCAAGGTCACCCGCAAGATGGCCGAGACGTTTTACGGCAAGGGTTTCCTTTATGAAGATGCGCTTGACATCTGCTATCCTGCTGCTGTGGAAGGCGCGATTGCCGAAGCCGGCCTTGACGTGGTCGGCACCAAGAGTGCGGATATCAAAGAGATCGGCGAAGACGGCGTGGAGCTGACGGTTGACATCTATGTGAAACCCGACGTTGCAATCAAAGCCTATAAGGAGCTGAAGGCCACCAAGAAAAAGGTGGAGGCGACCGAAGAGGAAATCAAGGACAAGATCGACGAGCTGGTACACCGCAACGCGCGCATCATTTCCGTGGAAGACAGAGCCGCGCAGGACGGCGACATTGCCGTGATCGACTTTGAAGGCTTTGTGGACGACGTGCCGTTTGAAGGCGGCAAAGGCGAAAACTATGAGCTGAAGCTCGGCTCCGGCACGTTCATTCCCGGCTTTGAGGATCAGATCGTCGGCCACAACCCGGAAGACGCCTTCGACGTGAACGTGACGTTCCCGCACGAGTACGCCCCCGAGCTTGCCGACAAGGATGCCGTGTTCAAGGTGAAGCTCCACGAGATCAAGGTGGAGGAATTCCCCGAGGTCGACGATGAGTTCGCCCAGGACGCCGCCGACTGCGATACGGTTGACGACCTGAAAAAGCAGCTTGCCGACGAGATCAAAAGCGAAAAAGAAGAAGCCAACGAGCGCGAGATCCGCACCCAGCTGTTTGACAAGCTCGTTGAAAACACCGAGGGCGAGATCCCGCCGGTCATGATTGACAGCGAAATCGAAAATCAGGTCCGCGACATGGATTACAGACTGTCTTCGCAGGGCATGAATTTCCAGACCTATCTGCAGTATATGGGTATGGATATGGACGGCTACAAGGCGCAGGCGAGACCGGAGGCCGAAAAAGCCGTGAAGCTGCGTCTTGCGCTTGAAAAGGTGGCCGCGCTCGAAGCAATCGAGATTGCCGACGATGATCTGGAAGCGGAGTATGACAAATACGCCGAGCAGTACAAGATGGAGAAGGATCAGATCAAGAAGATCATTCCCGTCGACGGACTGAAGAAGGATATGGCTGTTGAAAAGGCGATCAAGGTCATCCGCGACAGCGCGAAGGTGACGACCGCAAGAAAACCGCGCGCGCCGAAGGAAAAGACCGAGGCCGCCGAAGCCGAAGCGGAAGCCGAAGCATCCGCAGAATAATTCCGGCCTTTTGTTCCAACACTGTTTTTAATCCAAATCTTCTTTCGGAGGGATCGGTATGCCATTGGTACCGTACGTCATTGAACAGACCAACCGCGGCGAGCGGCAGTTCGACATCTTTTCGCGCCTGCTCAACGACCGCATTGTCGTGCTTTCCGACGAAGTGAACGACGCCACGGCGTCGCTCGTGGTGGCGCAGCTGCTCTTCCTGGAAAGCCAGGACGCCGAAAAGGACATCAGCTTTTATATCAATTCCCCCGGGGGCTCGGTTTCCGCAGGTCTCGCGATCTACGACACGATGCAGTATATCAAGTGCGACGTTTCCACGATCTGCATGGGCCTTGCGGCCTCGATGGGCGCGTTCCTGCTCTCGTCGGGCGCCAAGGGCAAGCGGTTCGCGCTGCCCAACAGCGAGATCATGATCCACCAGCCCTCCGGCGGGGCGCAGGGGCAGGCCACCGAGATCGAGATCGTGGCCAAGCACATTCTGCGCACGAAGGAAAAGCTGAACCGCATCCTCGCCGAGAACACCGGCAAGCCGATCGAACAGATCGCGATCGACACGGACCGCGACAACTTCATGAGCGCACAAGAGGCGCTGGAATACGGCCTTGTGGACCGCATTCTTGACAAGAGATAATTGCCAAAGGAGAAGATGACATGGCAAGAGACGACGACAACAAGGAGAAGCCCGTTCGCTGTTCGTTCTGCAACAAGGCGCAGAATGACGTCGCGACGCTGATTGCGGGTCCCGGCGTCTATATCTGTGACGAATGCGTGGAACTTTGCCAGTCCATTATTGCCGAAGAGCCGAATGCGCGCAAAAGCAAGGAAGGCAAGCGTGATTTCGAATCGCTGCCGAAGCCGCATGAGATCAAGGCGCGGCTGGACGAATATGTGATCGGCCAGGACGAGGCGAAGCTGGCGCTCAGCGTAGCGGTCTATAACCACTATAAACGCATTTATTCCAAATCGAACAAGGACGTTGAAATTCAAAAGAGCAACATTCTGATGCTCGGTCCCACCGGCGTCGGCAAGACGATGCTGGCGCAGACGCTGGCGCGCATTCTCGACGTGCCGTTCGCCATTGCGGACGCGACGACGCTGACCGAGGCTGGCTACGTGGGCGAAGACGTGGAAAACATTCTGCTGCGCCTGATTCAGGCCGCGGACTATGACGTGGAGCGTGCGGAGCGCGGCATCATCTACGTGGACGAAATCGACAAGATTTCGCGCAAATCCGAAAGCGCCTCCATCACCCGCGACGTCAGCGGCGAAGGCGTGCAGCAGGCGCTTTTGAAGATCCTCGAAGGCACGGTTTCCAACGTGCCCCCGCAGGGCGGCAGAAAGCACCCGCAGCAGGAATTCATCCAGATCGACACGACGAACATCTTGTTCATCTGCGGCGGCGCCTTTGACGGGATTGAAAAGATCGTTGAAAACAGGCTGGGCAATTCAGGCCTCGGCTTCGGCGCCAAGATCCGCACCAAGCAGGAGTTTGAAACCAGCCGCGTCATGCAGCTGGTCGTGCACCACGACCTGGTCAAGTACGGCCTGATTCCCGAGCTGGTCGGCCGTCTGCCCGTGATTACGGCGCTCAACGCGCTCGATCAGGATGCGCTTGTGAAAATCATGAGCGAGCCGAAGAACGCGCTGGTCAAGCAGTATCAGCAGATCTTCGCCATGGACCACGTTGATCTCGTGATCGAGGACGACGCGCTGGTTGAGATCGCCAAAAAGACGCTGGCCTACAATACCGGCGCGCGCGGTCTGCGCAGCGTGATTGAAAAGCTGCTGATGAAGTATATGTATGACGTTCCGTCTGACGCGACCATTTCAAAGCTCGTGATTACCAAGGAGGTCGTGGACGGAACAGGGGAGCCCGTGATCGAATACGACGCGGAGCACAAGGCGCAGTCCGCCGGCGAGAAACCGCTGTTCCCCAAAAAGCAAAAAGCCTGATTTCCCCGCGCTGAAGTTTCTGTTGACAAGCACAAGCCGCTTGTGCTAAAATATTATGGTAAAAATTCCCGGAGGTAACTCAATTATGACTGCACTTCAATATGCATTGTCCATCATTATCATCCTGCTTTCCGTGGTCATCACGATTCTGGTCCTGATGCAGGAAAGCAAACAGCAGGGCCTTTCCGGCGCCATCTCCGGCGCTGCCGAAACCTTCTTCGGCAAGAACAAGGGCAGAACGATGGAAGCCAAGCTTGAAAAGTTCACCAAGATCGCCGGCGTCGCGTTCTTCGTTCTGGCGCTCGTTTCGTCGCTGCTTGTTTTGTTCGGTGCGTAATTGACGCATCACCCCGTTTCAAATCGAGGTATTTGTCATGAAGTATGGTGTTCTGTGGCGCAAGACCACAAAGAATATCGGTGACGACGTACAGTCCTATGCGGCATCCCTCTGGCTGCCGTCTGTTGACTATATGGTCGATATCGAGGATATGGAGCATTTCACGGCGGAGAACGACGAACCCGTCGCCACCATCATGAGCGCATGGTACATGTGGCACAAGTGGTACTGGCCGCCGTCAAAGAACGTCTATCCGCTCTGGATCGGCTTCCACTACAACGACATTCTGCGCGGCAGACCGAGAGGCATGCAGTCCAGATTCGAATACGTGGACAACGGTCCCGGCTGGGAGTATCTCAAAAACTATGAACCCATCGGCTGCCGCGATTATTACACGCAGGGCGTTCTGGACAATTTCGGCATCAAGAACTACTATTCCGGCTGCGTGACGCTCACGCTGCCCAGACGCGATATCCCGAAGCCCGAGCGCGAGTACGTCTGCCTCGTCGGCGTCAGCAAGGACGTGGAAAAGGCGGTCCGCAAGCAGCTCAAAGGCACCGGCATCGACGTCAAGGTTCTCCCGCCCACAAGGCCGGAGCCTTCCACGAATCTTTCCTGGGAACAGCGCCGCGACGAAGTGATCTCCTATCTTGATACATATCAGAACGCGAAGTGCGTGATCACGTTCCGCCTGCACTGCTCGCTGCCCTGTCTTGCGCTGGAAACCCCGGTGCTGCTTGTGCGCGACAGCTTTAAGTCCGTGCGCTTCGATCCTTATAAGGACTTCCTGCATCACGCGTTCCCGAAGGACGTCATCAACGGCGATTACCGCGACTTTATGCTGAATCCGCCGGCGAACCCCGACGCCTACAAGCCCGTGCGCGAAGGTCTCTGCAAGACGATCAGCGCGTTCATTGAGGACTGCAAAAAGGAAACCAGAACCGCGACCGAGCTGAATCGGCTGCATACCGATCCCGTGGAGCTGCTGCAGTGGCAGAAGAACACGATGCAGAAGACGCTCGACAATTTCTTTATCGAGAGCCGTTACGACTTCCACGACCTGCAGGACGCGCGCAAGGCGCTGGCGCAGACGAAGAAGCAGCTGGACGCCGCAAACGCGCAGCTCGCTTCCCTGAAGGAGGAAAACCGCAACTATCGCATTCTGATGAATTCCAGATTCGTGAAGCTTGCGCTCCGACTGCGCAGCATCTGCCGCAAACTGCTCGGAAAAGACAAATAATCCGAATCATGACGCCCTTGCCGGTTGAAACGGCAGGGGCTTTTGTTTTGCGATATTCCTTGACTTTTATGCTGTTCTTGCGGTATAATAAACTGATTTGATATATTCTGAGGTGAACCCGTATGACCACAAAAGAGCTTTGCTTTCTGCTTGCCGGCGCCGACGGCACGTCCGGCGACGAAACCGCGGCGGCCGCAGTCGTGCAAAAGCTGTTATCACCATATATGCAGACGGAAACCGACCCGCTCGGCAACGTGCGGGGACAGTGCGGCAGCGGAGAGACCAGAATTCTGCTGGACGCCCATATCGACCGGATCGGACTGGTCGTGCGCAGCATTGACGACAAGGGATTCCTTCGGGTCGAAGCGGTCGGCGGCGCCGATCCTCGCGTGCTTGTAGGCGCGGAAGTGACCGTAATGGGCAAGAAGCCGCTGCCCGGCGTCATCTGCTCAACGCCGCCGCATCTGCTGACGAAGGAGCAGAAAGAGGCCGGCGTTGAAATCAAACGGCTGGCCGTCGATCTCGGCCTGGAAAAGGACGAGGCGGAAGCCATGGTTGCCGTCGGCGACCGCATTCTGTTTGCGAAGAATCAATATGAACTGCTCGGCTCGCGCATCGTCGGCAGCGGGTTTGACGACCGCTGCGGGATTGCCGCGCTGATCAAAACCGTGCAGGCCGTTCACGACAAGCTGCAGCGGTGCACGCTGATTGTCCAGTGCTCTGTGCAGGAGGAGGTCGGCGGCAGCGGCGCCAAAACGGGCGCCTACCGCTCCGACGCGGACCTTGCCGTTGCCGTTGACGTCGGCTTCGGCTGTGATCCGTACTGCGACAAGACGGAAACGATTGCGCTCGGCAAGGGCCCCTCGATCGGCATCGCGCCTGTGCTTGACCGTGCGCTGACCCAGTCGCTGATTGCGGTTGCAGAGCAGAACGGGATTCCATATCAGCACGACGTCATGAGCGCCCGTACCGGTACGAACGCAGACCAGATCCAGCTTGCGCGCGGCGGCGTCAGAACCGCGCTGCTTTCCATTCCGCTCAGGTCAATGCATACGCCGGTTGAAGTGATCGACACGAAAGACGTTGACTTGACGGCCGATCTTCTCACCGCGTTTATTCTGGCAAAGGAGGCGCAGACAGTATGACGGATCATTTGCGGCAGCTTTGCCGGCTGAACGGCACCTCCGGCCGCGAGGAGCAGGTGCGTGCCTATATTCTTTCCCATCTGGAGGGAAAAGCCGACGTGACGGTCGATCCGCTCGGCAACGTCCTTGCGTTTGTGCGCGGGAAGGAACGCGCAAAAAAAACCGTGATGCTTTCGGCGCACATGGATGAGGTCGGCTTTATCATTACGTATATTACCGAGGAAGGGTTTCTGAAGTTTGCTCCGGTCGGCGGCATCGACGACAAGGTGATCGTCGGCAGGCCGGTTTCGGTCGGCGACCGCGCCGTACCGGGCGTGATCGGCATAAAGGCGATCCATCTGACCGACAAGGCCGACAGCGGCAAGGTCCCCGAAGCGGGCAGCCTGTATATCGACATCGGCGCCGAAGACCGGGCGCAGGCTTTGTCTGTGGCAGCCGTCGGCGACGCCGCCTATTTCGTCTCTGATTACCGCGAGCTCGGACAGCATAAGGTGCAGTCCAAGGCGCTTGACGACCGGTTCGGCTGCGCGCTGCTTCTGGACCTGATCGATCGGGGCGTGCCCCGCGACGCCTGGTTTTGCTTCCTGACCCAGGAAGAGATCGGTCTGCGCGGCGCCGTCGTTGCGGCGCACCGTGTGAACCCCGATTACGCCATCGTTCTGGAAGCTACGACGGCGGCCGACGTGGCCGGCGTTGACGACGCGGACTGTGTCTGCAAGCAGGGCGGCGGCGCCGTGGTGTCGTTCATGGACCGCAGAACGGTCTATGACAGAACGCTGTTCCGCCACGCGTTTGCCCTTGCCGACCGGCTCGGTATCAAATGCCAGACCAAAACGGCCGTGGCCGGCGGCAACGACGCCGGATCCATCCATCAGGCAAACGGCGGCGTGCGCACGATTGCCGTTTCGCTCCCGTGCCGCTACATCCACAGCGCCACAAGCGTCGGGGACGTCAGAGACATGGCGGCCTGCCGTTCTTTGACTGAAGCGCTTTTGCGCTGTTATGCCGATGATGCGGTTGGCTGAATCGCGCGACGCGGATGCGCTGACCTCCTTCTGCGGCAGCTCGCTGGCCGGGTGCTACATCCTGTCGCGCTTCGCGGCTTATGCGAACCGCTATCCGTTTGCCGCGTGCTATGTTGATGCAGCGGACGGCAAGGTCGTGACGGCGCTCAGCGTGCTGGAACACAGCGGAGTGCTGCTCACAAGCGCCAGAACGGACTTCGAAGAGCTTTCTCTTGCGCTGCCGCTGCTTTCGGTGCGCACCGTGATGACGAATTCTGCCGCGGCCGGTCGTTTGCCGTTTCCGCTTTTGCCCACAAGGCAGGCGTTCTGCTGCCTGGAAGCGGCAAAGGATGCGCCCGCCGCTGACGACGCGTCGCTGCATGACGTCTATGATCTGATCAGCAGCGCGATTCCCGACAGCTTTCCCGCCGGCAGGGAGGCGTATCTTCACTTTCTTTCCGATTTCACGTTTCGCCAAAACCGCGGGCTGGCCAGACTGAAGGCCGTCGTCTGCGGCGACCGTGTCTGCGCCTGCGCGCTGACGGCCGCGGAATGTGCCGCGTCCGCCGTCATCAGCGGCGTGGCCTGCGCCGAAGACTGCCGCGGCAGGGGGTACGGCAAACGTGTTGTTTCTGCGCTGTCGGCGGCGCTGCAAAAAGATAACAAAACCGTTCATGTGATTGCGCGCAACGAAGGCGCCGAAGGCTTTTATCGCCGGATTGGATTTCAACCGATGGAAACGGTCGCATGGATGAATATACAATAGAGGGATCCTATGTTTGAATTCAACGAAGCCTTGCTCCGAATCTCGGACCGCGCGCTCGCCATGGTGCAGCCCCGGTTCCGCGACATGGAATCGATTGCGGAGCACAATCAGCAAAAGGTGCTGCGCGCTTTTATAGAAAATAAGGTAAGCGAAGCTATGTTTGCGCCGACAACGGGCTACGGTCACAGCGACTGGGGCAGAGAAACGCTCGAACGCGTGTTTGCGCAGGCGTTTGATGCCGAGGACGCGCTCGTCCGCCACCATTTTTCCTGCGGCACCCATACGCTTGCCGTTGCGCTGTTCGGCGTGCTGCGTCCCGGCGACACCATGCTCTGCGTTACCGGCACGCCCTACGACACGATCCGTCCCGTCATCGGCATCACCGAGGACGCGCCAGACGCCGGCTCGCTCAGGGATTTCGGCATCCGGTATGACGAGGTTGCGCTTGACGAAAACGGAAAGCCTGATTTTGCCGCGATGGCAGCGAAAATCCGCGCTGTACAGCCGAAAATGGTCTATATTCAGCGTTCGCGCGGCTACAGCCTGCGTGATACCGTCTCGATCGACGAGATCGCCCGCATGGTAAAAATCGCGAAAGAGAACAGCAGCGCCGTCGTGATGGTCGATAACTGCTACGGTGAATTCACCGAAACGCGCGAGCCGACGTCGGTCGGCGCGGATCTGATCGCCGGTTCCATGATCAAGAACCCCGGCGGCGGCATTGCCAAGACCGGCGGTTATATCGCCGGGCGCGCCGATCTGATCGAAAAATGCGCCAACCGGCTTTCCACGCCCGGGCTCGGCAAGGAGATCGGCGCCACGCTCGGCCACACGCGCGAGATGTTCATGGGCTTTTTCCAGTCGCCGCACATTGTGGGCGAAGCGCTGAAAACAGCCTGCTACACGGCCGCGCTGTTTGAGCTGCTCGGGTTTGAAACGACGCCGCGCAGCGACGAGACAAGGCACGACATCATTCAGGCGATCTGCCTCAAAAACAAGGAAAACCTGATCGCCTTCTGCCGCGGCCTGCAGCGTGGCTCCGCCATCGATTCCTTCGTGGTCCCCGAACCGTCGGAAATGCCCGGCTACGACTGCGAAGTGGTCATGGCCGGCGGGTCGTTTACCAACGGCTCCACGATTGAGCTTTCGGCCGACGCGCCGCTGCGCGAACCCTTTGCGGTCTGGTTTCAGGGCTCGCTGAACTTTCATTCCGCAAAGCCGGCCGTTCTCAGCGCCGCCGAAGCAGTGCTGCGTGAACAGAACAGGAAAGAGGGATAACCATGCCGTTTCACGGGTTTGACCGCGATACGTTTCTGCTGCTTGCGGAAAACAAATTCAACGACAGCAAGCCCTATTATGAATCCGTCAAGGATCGGATCAAGCAAAAGGCAATCGAACCGATGCGTGAGATCTGCGCCGATCTGGCCGACGAACTGTTCGAGCTGGACGATCAGATGAATCTGAACCCGGTCAAGATGGTGTCCCGCATCCGCCGCGACACACGTCGCGCCAAGACGAAAGAGATGTACCGCGACAACGTGTGGGCCATGTTCATGCGCCACAAGTATGAATGGAGCTGTCAGCCCTGCATGTGGTTCGAAGTCATGCCCGGCGGCTATTCCATGGGCGTCGGCGTCTACGATACGGACACGGGCTATCTCGCGCATTACCGCGAAGCCATGCGCTCGCAGCCCGACGTCTTCCGGCGCGCCGTGAAGCAGGCGCACGCGGCGGGCGCAGCGGAAAGCCTGGAACGCTATGCCAAAGACAAGCCCGGCGAGATTCCGAAGGATCTGCGGCCATATTATCAGGCAAAATCGCTCTATTTTATCCGTTATTGCAGCGATATGGAGCCGTTGTTCAGCGGCGCGGTTCTGGACGAGCTGCGCGCGTGCTTTGCGGCTTTTGCGCCGATGTACCGTTTCCTGCTTCAGGTGATGGAAACGACAATTGCAGAAAGAGGGAAGCAATATGACAAACGACTATAAGCCGCTCAAAAGCGGAACCGATATCCGCGGCGTCGCCGTGGAAACGGAGGGCTCTCCCGTTCAGCTGACGGACGAAGCGGTCTATCGGCTGACAGGCGGCTTTGCGCGTTTTCTGCGGGAGCTGCAGGTCGCGCCCGGCAGCAGGATCGCCGTCGGTCACGATTCACGGATTTCCGCTTCGCGCATCAAGGCGCAGGTCGTCCGCGCCCTTTGCGACGCGGGGTACTGCGCCGTGGACTGCGGTCTGGCTTCTACGCCCGCCATGTTTATGACGACCGTTGACTTTGATTGCGCTGCGGCCGTGCAGATTACGGCGAGCCATCATCCCTATGACCGCAACGGGCTGAAGTTCTTTACCCGTCGGGGCGGGGTGGACAGCGCCGATCTGGACGTGATCATCCGCTATGCCGCCGAACCGCTGCTGCCCTCGGAAGAACCCGGCGGCGTGGTTACGGCCGATTATATGCCCGTTTACGCAAAACGTCTGCGCGACATGATCTGCCGCGAGGTGAACGCCGAGGACTACGACCGTCCGCTGAAGGGCTATCATATCATCGTGGACGCGGGCAACGGCGTCGGCGGCTTTTACGCCTCGCAGGTGCTTGCGCCGCTCGGCGCGGACGTTTCCGGCAGTCAGTTTCTGGAGCCGGACGGCATGTTCCCCAACCACGCGCCGAACCCGGAAAACAAACAGGCCATGGACGCCGTCAGCGCCGCAACGGTCCGCGCAAACGCCGATCTCGGCATCATCTTTGACACGGACGTCGACCGTGCAAGCTGCGTGGACCGCCACGGTAAAGAGATCAACCGCAACCGGCTGGTCGCGCTTGCGTCGGTCATTGCGCTGGAGGGCAACGAGGGCGGCACTATCGTTACGGATTCCGTTACGTCGACCGGTCTCACCGCGTTTATTCAGGACACCCTCGGCGGCGTGCATTACCGCTATATGCGCGGCTATCGGAACGTGATCAATAAGCAGCTGGAGCTGAACGCAAAGGGCGTCAACTGTCCGCTGGCCATCGAGACCTCCGGCCACGCAGCGTTCCGCGATAATTACCATCTGGACGACGGCGCCTATCTGATTACGAAAATCGTCATAAAGTTGTCTCAGATGGGACGGGACGGAAGGGACCTCGATGCGCTGATCGCAGCGCTGCACGACCCGTTGGAGGCCCGGGAGATCCGGCTGAAGATCCGGCGCGACGATTTTCGCTCCTACGGCAACACGATCATTCAGGCGCTGAACCTTGCCGCCCGCACACAGCGGGGCTGGCGCGTTGCAAACGACAACCGCGAAGGCATCCGCATCTTCTTTGACGATCCCGCGGAAAACGGCTGGTTCCTGCTTCGTCTGAGCGTCCACGACCCGATCATTCCCATCAACATTGAAAGCGACGCGCCCGGCGGCGCCAAACGCATTGCCGCAAAGCTGCTGCGGTTTTTGCAGGCGTTCGGCTGTCTGGACCTTTCGCCGCTTCGCTCTTTTGTTCAATCTGACTTATGATTATTGCGTTTTTATTTCGACTGATAAGGAGGGCTTTTTATGGCTGATAAGTCGTCGGCTTGCCCGCTGCATAAAACGTCTGTCGGCGGACAGGCGCTGATTGAAGGCATCATGATGCAGGGGCCGAAGGGCGCCGCCGTTTCCGTGCGCGTCCCGGACGGCTCCATTGAAACGATCATGAAACACCCGAAGCATATCCGCGACAGAATTAAGCCGCTCGGCTGGCCGGTGCTGCGCGGCTGCGTCAGCTTTGTGGAATCCATGATCTTCGGCTATCAGTGCCTGATGCTTTCTGCAGAAAAATCCGGCATGGAGGATATGGAAGCAGACGAAGAAAATATGTCCAGGCTCGACAAATGGCTCAGCAGTCATCTGAGCAAGGGCGTCATGAGCGCGCTGACGGCGGTTGCCTCTGTGCTCGGCATTGCGCTTGCGTTTGCGCTGTTCTTCTATCTGCCCACCGTCATCACCAACCTTTTCAACAAGCTGGCAAACGGCGCGCTGCAGAATTACCGCGCGCTGATCGAGGGCGTCCTTCGCATGCTGATCTTTATCGGCTACATTGCCGCCGTCTCGCTGATGAAGGACATCCGCCGCACATTCATGTATCACGGCGCGGAGCATAAAACCATCTTCTGTTATGAGCACGGTCTTGATCTGACCGTGGAGAACGTGAAAAAGCAGTCCCGCTTTCATCCGCGCTGCGGCACCAGCTTTATGTTTGTCATTATCATCATCAGCGTTCTGATCTCGTCCGTCATCTCCGTGGCGTTTCCCGCGCTGCGCAACAGCACGCCGGTCTGGATGCTCACAAAGCTGCTGATCCTGCCGCTGGTTATGGGCTTCGGTTATGAGTTCATCAAGTATGCCGGCCGGCACGAAAACCTGTTTGTGAAGATTTTTTCCGCGCCGGGCCTCTGGATGCAGCGCCTGACGACGAAGGAGCCCGACGACGATATGATCGAGGTTGCCATTGCCGCGTTCTCGGCCGTGATCACCGACGACCCGAAGGATGACGCCATATGACGCTGGCCGCATTGCTGCGCGAGCTGACGGCAAGGCTGCAGGCGGGCGGCGTTCCCGACGCGCCGTTTGAGGCAAAACAGCTGCTTTTGTCTGTGCTGGGGCTTGACGCGACAACGTTTCTGCTTCGCCTGCGCGATCCGGCAGAAGGGGAGCAGGCAGACGAAGCGTTTGCCCTCGCGGAACGCAGAATCGGCGGCGAACCGCTTCAGTATCTGCTCGGCTGCTGGAGCTTTCTGGAGGAATCGTTCTTTGTCGGCCCCGGCGTTCTGATCCCGCGGCCGGAAACGGAAGAGCTTGTTCTGATCTGCGAAAAGCTGCTGCGGCCCGTGAATGCGCCGGTCATACTCGACCTTTGCGCGGGCAGCGGCTGCATCGGCCTGTCGCTGCTGAAACGGCGCGAAGACGCGCGTCTGACTTCGGTTGAATATGACGAGGGCGCGCTTCTGTATCTTCGTAAAAACGCGGAAAACCTTGGCGTGGCGGATCGTGCGCAGATCCTTTGCGGCGACGTTCTGCGCGGCCGTTCGGCCCTCGGCGCGCTGCCGCAGGCGGATCTGATTGTTTCGAATCCGCCGTATATCCGTTCGTGCGAGCTGGATTCCCTGCAGCGCGAGGTGCGCCGGGAGCCCCGGCTGGCGCTGGACGGCGGCGCAGACGGACTTCGGTTTTACCGCTGCTTTGCATCCCGCTGGGCGGACGCGATCAAGCCGGACGGCCTGTTCGCCTTCGAATGCGGCGAAGGGCAGGGGAAACAGATTTCTGCCTTATTTGAGGCGCAGGGCTTCTCTGCCGAAATTGTGAACGACTTTAACGGATTTGACCGCTTCGTGATTGCTTCGCGGGGCAGAAAGGACCTTTTATGATTTTTGACTTATTCCGGAACGGCTTTTCCATGGAGCTTGTCATCAATCTCTGTGCGCGTTTGTTTGTGCTGTTCTGTGTGCTGCCGGTTCATGAATTTGCCCACGCTTTTGTTGCAACGAAGCTCGGCGACCAGACGGCGCGTCTTTCGGGCCGGTTGACCATGAACCCGCTGGCGCATCTGGACCTTGTCGGCACGCTGATGATTCTGCTGGTCGGCTTCGGCTACGCAAAGCCCGTGCCGGTCAACCCGCGCAACTTCAAAAACCGCAAGGGCGGCATGGCGCTCACGGCCGCGGCCGGTCCGTTTGCCAATCTGCTGATGGCGCTGATCTATCTGTTTGTCTACGTGCTCGTCTATCTGAAAGTCCGGCCCGAAAGCGGCACGCTGCCGTATTATCTGATGACGTTCTGCAACATCGTTGCGCAGATCAACGTTTCGCTCGCGGTGTTCAATCTGCTGCCGGTGCCGCCGCTGGACGGTTCGCGCATTCTTGCCATCGTGCTGCCGGACAAAGCGTATTACAAAATCGCGCAGTATGAGCGCTATATTGTGCTCGGCGTGTTTGCCCTTTTGCTGTTCGGCGTGCTGGACACCCCGATTCTTGCGCTGACAAGAATCGTGCTGAAGGGGCTGCTATATCTTGTCGGCCTGCCGTTCGGAATCTCATAACACGGAGAAGCGATCATGGAAAAGATCCAATACAAGCTGGAGGTTTTTGAAGGTCCGATGGACCTGCTGCTGCACCTGATCTCCAAACACAAACTGAATATCTATGATATCCCGATTTTTGAGCTCGTCGAGCAATACACGGCCTACGTCCGCCAGATGCAGGAGGCCGACATGGACGTTGCCAGCGAGTTCATCGAGATGGCCGCGCGGCTGATTTATATCAAGACGGTGTCGCTGCTTCCCGTCTATGAAGAAGCCAAGCAGCTCAAGGAAGAGCTGACCGGCGAGCTGCTGGAATACCGCGACTGCAAGCTGATGGCGCAGAAGCTGGCGCAGCAGGCCAACGGGTTCGATTATTACTGGCGCGCGCCGATGGACCTCCCGGTCGATCACAGCTACCGGCGGATCCACGAGAGCGGAGAACTGCTCGATTCCTATATCAACGCCGTCGGACGCGGCAAGCGCAAGCTGCCGCCGCCGATCGAAGCGTTTCAGGTCATCGTTTCGAAAAAGATCGTGTCGGTCTCGTCGCGCATTGTTTCGATCTATCGCCGGCTGCTGAAAAAGAGCAGGGCGCGGTTCAGCGAGTTCTTTGAAGGCGCCACCTCGCGTTCGCAGCTCGTTGCAACGTTTCTCGCCATGCTGGAGCTGATCAAAGCGAACCGCGTGGAGCTCAGCGACGACAACGAAACCGTTACGCTCAACCGCAGAAAGAGGGAAAAAGAATGAATCTGAAACAAATGCAAAGCACGCTGGAAGCCGTGCTTTTCGCCGTGGGAGAGCCCATTGAGACCCAGCGGCTCGCGCAGGCGCTGGAATGGGACGAGCTGATCCTAAACCAGCTTCTCGATCGTCTGCAGGCCAAGTATGACGAAACGGACGCCGGCGTCTGCCTTTTGCGTCTGGATCAGCGCGTGCAGCTTTGCTCGCGGCTCGAATATGCCGATGCGATCCGCAAGGTGCTGGAGGTCAAGCGCAACGCGCCGCTGTCGCAGGCCGCGTTCGAGGTGCTGGCCATCGTCGCCTATAATCAACCCGTGACCAAATCCTTTATCGAGCAGATCCGCGGCGTCGATTGTTCCGCCGTGCTGTCGAACCTTTTGCAGAAATCGCTGATTGAGGAGCGCGGCAGGCTCGACCTGCCCGGCCGCCCGCTGATCTACGGCACAACGCCCGATTTTCTGCGCGTGTTCTGCATCTCTTCGCTCGATGAGCTGCCGAAGCTGCCCGACCGCCCGGAAGCGGACGTGGACGGCGGCAGACCCTCTGAGGAAGAAAAAAATGAAGCCGAAACCCAAACGGATTTACAAAGAACGGTTGACGAAAACGAAAAATTATTGTAAGATAATCAGTAGTATTTCAATCACGGAAAGGAGGAGGACGCAGTGACTGGGTTTCAGATTTTTCTCTGCGTGCTCGGCGGCATCGTTCTGCTGTTCTGGACGATCCTTTCCATTCCCGTTCACGTCTCCTTCTCCTATGAAGAAAAGCTGTTTCTGTCGGTTCGTTATCTGTTTGTAAGAATCGGCATTCTGCCGCTGAAGGAAAAGAAAGAAAATAAGCCGAAGAAGGAAAAGAAGCCCAAAAAAGAAAAGCCGAAAGCGGAGGAACCATCCGAGCCGGAGGAGCCGAAGCCGAAAAAAGAAAATCAGCTTCTCAAAATGGTCAAGGCAAACGGCTTTGACGGCATGACGGAGGTTCTCAAATCGCTCGGGCACGTGTTCTCGCTCTATGGCGGCAAGCTGCTGAAAAGCGTGGTGTTCGACGAAATTGACATTTATATGGTCATCGGCAAGGGCGACGCTGCGCAGACGGCGATCGAATACGGCAAGGCCTGCCAGAAGGTGTATCCGTTGGTTGCATTCCTTTGCTCCAACAACAAGGTGCATAAATACGACGTTTCGGTGGAGCCCGATTTTCTTGCCTCAAAAAGCAAGGGCGAGATTTTTCTGGATTTCCACCTGACGGTGCGCAAGATCATCAACGCAACCGTCGGCATGGTGTTCCGCCTGATCTTCCGGGTGCTGCTCAAGTTCCTGAAGGGCGCGCGGAGCAAGAAGCAAGAGCCCGCTCTTTCCGCGGCGAAAGAAACGGCCGTTCCACAAGGAGAATGAAAGAAAGGATGATAGATATGTCAGAAAAATCAGCAGGCGCCATCCTCAGCGCAACGATCGAGAAGATCCGTGATCTGGTCGACACCAGCACGATCATCGGCGAACCGATCCACGCGGAAGGCGGCACGACGATCATTCCCGTTTCCAAGGTGACCTACGGCTTTGCCTCCGGCGGCGCAGATTTCCCGTCGAAGGATCCGAAGGAGCTGTTCGGCGGCGGCGGCGGCGCCGGCGTGACCATTACGCCCGTTGCCTTCCTTGTTATCAGCGACGGCGAAGTGACGCTCAAACATATCACGGCCTATGACAACGCGGCGGAACGCGTGGTCAATCTTGTGCCCGAAATGTTCGACAAGGTGACGAGCCTTATGAACAAATCGAAGAAGGACGCCGCGAAAAAGGAGCTGCCCGCAGACGCGCAGTAAGACAAAAAGAAAAAGACAACCGCCTGTTCGCCAGGTGGTTGCCTTGCTATGTTTTTAGGAGAATCGTATGGCAGACAACAGCGTCAGACTGCAAAAATATCTGGCCGAATGCGGGGTTGCGTCCCGCAGAAAATGCGAAGAACTGATTGAGCAGGGGAAGGTCCGCGTCAACGGCAGAACGGCCGCCATCGGCGACAAAGTTGACCCGAAGCACGACACGGTCACCGTTTCCGGCAAAAGGATCGTGCAGCAAAAGACGTTCACCTATATCATGCTGAACAAGCCGCGCGGCTTCATTACGACCATGAACGACGAAATGGAACGCAAATGCGTGGCGCAGCTCGTTGCCGGCGTGCCGGCGCGGGTCTATCCGGTCGGCCGGCTGGACCGCGACTCGGAGGGCCTGCTTCTGTTCACGAACGACGGCGCATTTGCCAACGCGATGACACACCCCTCGAAGCATGTGGCAAAGACCTACCGCGTGACCGTGCGCCCGTCTGTTTCGCAGGATCAGCTGACCGCCCTGACGCAGGGGGTCATCATTGACGACGGCGTGACCGCTCCGGCGGAGGTTCGTGTGGTCACGCGCGAAGAAAACCGCGTCGTGCTGGAAATCGTGCTCTATGAAGGCCGCAACCGCCAGATCCGCAAGATGTGCGAAGCGCTCGGCCTTGAGGTTGCAAGGCTCCGCCGCACGGCCGTCGGCTCTGTGAAGCTCGGCATGCTCAAGCAGGGCGACTGGCGGGATCTGACGGAG
>JAEEUW010000039.1 GCA_016290665.1 Clostridiaceae bacterium
TACAGCGATGTATTCAGCCAGGCAGTACTAATCGGTCGAGGGCTTGACCATAGACTTGGTTCTACAAACAAACCTCTCTCAGCACATCGAAAACACTTTGTTCAGTTTTGAGGGTACAGAAAATTACCTTCAATTAGGAGAAAAAGTCTGACCAGAAGTTTCAGGCTTTTCTTTTTTTGCAAGTTTGTTAGTGTATTTGAATTATGCTTACAGCTGGTAAACGCTAAACACAACAGCACCCGCCCTCAACCGAGAGCGGGTGTTTTCCTGTTATACTTGTTGTCCTTCGCGGCGCAGACCCTGCGGTCATGCCCGCGTCCGGCGCGTCACTGCGCACGGCCCTCGTGCGCCTCATACATCACCCGCAGCCCGTCGAGCAGCAGGTGGCGGTCATAGATAAAGTTTTCCTTGCAGCAGGGCACGATGCCGCCGCTGAGGCCGCCGGTGGCGACCAGCGTGGCGCGTTCGGCGCCCATCTCCGCCTGCATGCGCTGCACCATGCCGTCCAGCATGGCCGCCGTGCCGAAGACGAGACCCGACTGCATGCATTCGATCGTGTCGGTGCCGATGGCTTTTTCGGGCATCGTGAAGCTGATGGCCGGCAGGAGCGCCGTGCCGCTGGCCAGCGCGTTGAGTGAAATCTTGACGCCCGGGGCGATCGTGCAGCCGAGGAACTTGCCGTCTTTGTCAATCGCAATGATCTTGGTCGCGGTGCCGAGATCGGCCACAAGACACGGCAGAGGATACTTCGCCTTGGCGGCCACGGCGGCCGTGATCAGATCGGCGCCGACCTGCGACACCGGGATCACTTCGGTCACAAAGCCGTCGTGCACCTGCGCGCCCACAATCAGCGGCGCTTTGCCGAGCACCGTCGTCACCGCTTCCGAGAGCAGGTCGGTCAGCTCGGGCACCACGCTGGAAAGAATGGCGCCCCGGAACTGCGAGCCGCGCACGGCGTGCAGATGCAGAATGTCGAGCAGCATGGTCGCGTATTCGTCGGCCGTGCGGTGCTGTTCGGAATAGACGCGCGAGGTGAACAGCAGCGCGCCGTCGGCAAAGCAGCCGAGGTTGATATTGGTATTGCCGATGTCGATTGCAAGCAGCATAAGCCCACCACCCAAGGTTTCGTTGCAAAAATTATACCCCAAACGGTGGCAAATGTCAATCGACTGTGTTATAATCGAAGCAGCAAAACGAAAGGGGAGACCGCCGATGAAATGCACAGCCTGTCCGCGCGCCTGCGGGGCGGTACGCGCCGAACGGCCCGGCTTTTGCGGGGTGGGTTCCGCCTTTACGGTCGCCCGCGCCGCGCTGCACCGGTGGGAAGAGCCCTGCATCAGCGGCAAAAACGGCTCCGGCACGGTGTTCTTTTCGGGCTGTAACCTCTGCTGCGCCTTTTGCCAGAACTTCGAGATCAGCCACGGCTGCTTCGGCCGGGAGATTACCGACGAACGGCTGTGTGAGATCTTTGACGAGCTGATCGCGCAGGGCGCGCACAACCTGAACCTCGTGAATCCGTCGCATTACGCCGAACGGCTCGCGCGGGTGCTGCGCGATTACCGCAGCCCGGTACCCGTGGTGTGGAACAGTAGCGGCTACGAATCGGTGGAAACGCTGCGAGCGCTCGAGGGCCTTGTGGACGTCTGGCTGCCCGACTTCAAATTCAGCCGGCCCGACAAAGCCCTGGCCTATGCCGGCGCGGCGGATTACCCCGAAACGGCGCTCGCCGCCATCCTGGAAATGAAGCGGCAGCAGCCGCGGGACGTATTCGAAGACGGGCTGCTCCGGCGCGGCGTGATCGTGCGTCACCTGATTTTGCCGAAGAATACCAACTCCTCGGTGGAGATCCTGCGCCTGATCGCCGATCGTTTCGGCCCGGACACGATCGTCAGCCTGATGGCGCAGTATACGCCCTGCGGCGACCTCAGTCGCTTCCCCGAGCTGCGGCGGCCGATCACCGCGCGGGAATATGAAAAGGTGCTGTCGGCGCTGGAAGGCCTCGGCTTTTCGAACGCCTACGTGCAGGAGCGCGAAGCCGCGGACGCGCAGTATATCCCGCCGTTCGATCTGACGGGGGTGTAATTTTGCCGCAACCTCTTTACAAACGGCGGTGCGGCATGTATAATAAAATCACCAATAATCCGAAACGGAGGAATTGAAAATGAAAAAATTTGCAAGTGAATTCAAAGCGTTCGTTCTGCGCGGCAACGTGATGGATATGGCCGTCGGCGTCATCATCGGCGCTGCGTTCGGCTCCATCGTCACCGCCCTGACCGACGACTTCATCAATCCCCTGATCAACTCCATCGGCGGCGCCGAGGTCGCGGGCATGATCAAGCTCCCGTGGGTCGACTACAGTGGCATGGACGCCGAAGCCGCCCAGGCGCTTGCGCTCAACTACGGCCACTTCATCACCACGGTCATCAACTTCCTGATTATGGCGCTTTGCATCTTCCTGATGGTCAAGGCCGTCAACAAGCTGATGAGCATCGGCAAGAAGCCCGAAGAAGCGCCCGCGCCGACCACCAAGACCTGCCCGTTCTGCAAGAGCGAAATTCCCATCGAAGCGACCAAGTGCCCCAACTGCACCTCCGACCTTCCCGAAGAAGCGCCGGAAGAAGCGGCTGAATAAGCATGAAAACGGGATTCATCGGCGCCGGCAACATGGCGTCGGCTATCATCGAAGGCCTTGTCTCCTCGGCGTGTCTCGCGCCGGGGGACCTTGCCGTTTTTGACGTGGACGCCGGCAAGGCCGCCGCGCTGCAGAAAAAGCACGGCCTTGCGGTCTGTGGCTCGGCGCGTGAAATCGCGCAAAGCTGCGCCTGCGTGGTGCTGGCGGTCAAGCCCAACGTGCTGGCTTCGGTGCTCGGCGAAATCCGCGACGTCGTGCGCGAAAACAAGCCGCTCCTGCTCACCATCGCCGCGGGCAAGCCGCTCTCGTTCTACAGCGAGACGCTCGGCTTTGCGCCGCGCCTTGTGCGCGTGATGCCGAACATCAACGCGGTGGTCGGCGAAGCGGTCACGGCCTATTGCGGCAACGAAAACGCCACGGCAGACGACCTTGCCTTTGCCGCAAGGTTCTGCGGCGCGTTCGGCACGGCGCAGGCGCTGCCCGAAACGCTGTTCCCGGTGTTCGGCGTGGTCGGCGGCAGCGCGCCCGCGTTCGCCTATCTGTTCATTGACGCGCTGGCCCGCGCGGCGGTCCGCTACGGGATGCCCCGCGACAAAGCGCTTGCCGTATGCGCCCAGACGGCGCTCGGCTCGGCCAGGATGGTGCTGGAATCCGGCGTCCATCCGCAGGAGCTGATCGACCGGGTCTGCTCGCCGGGCGGCACCACGATCGAGGGCATCGCCGCGCTGCAGCAGCATGGCTTTGAGGCCGCCCTGGCCGAAGCGGTCGGGGCAGCCGTGGAAAAAGACAAGCGGCTCTGATCAAAGCAGAACCGCAAGCGTCAGCAGCGAAACCAAATCTGCTTCGGGCAATGGGACGTTCCCGTTGCCCGTTTGCGCTGTAAAAACGGGGCGTCCCGCCGTTTCGGCGAACCAGCGGGCAAACGTGCCGTCGTCGTCGCCGTCCGGCAGAAGGGGAAGATTTCCCTCCTGCGAAAGGAGCTTTGCGCCAAGCGGCGCCTTTGCGCGGTCGCTCTCTCCGGCGCGCCAGAGCAGCGCCGGATCGCCCTTCTGCACCAGCAGCGCGTGACAAAAGCGCTCCCTGCGGCAAAGGCCGCACAGCGCGCGTCCCTCCGCTTCGCTGCAGGGCAGCGTGCCGACGTAGCCGCCGGGCCCCGGCGCAGAAAAGCCCTGCGTCAGACTCCGGTCCCGCGCTTCAAAAAACCCGGCCGGATACTGCCGCCGCAGATCGACGCCGGCCGCGTTGGCCTTCCAGGGCGTGTCCGGCTGCCAAAGCGGCCGCAGAAAGCGCCGCAGCGGCCCCGCGGCGGAAACGCCGTGGGTCTGCAGCTCCAGCCCGTCGGGGTTGAGGCAAGGGACGACCGTCACGCCCGATTCGCGCAGCGCCCGCCGCGCATCCACGCCGCAAAAGAGCGCGCCCTCCCGCGCGGCGGCAAGCAGCGATTCACAGAAGCGCAAAACCTGCGCGCACAGCGTCCCTTCGTCGCCGCTCTGGCCGCAGACCAGAAGCGAACGGCGGCGCCCGGCGCCTAGCTCCAGCGCAAACACCGCCCGCCCGAGCACCGTCCGCCCCAGCACGCGCGGCAGGACGCCGAACGAGCGCCAGAGCTGTTCCAGCGCACTGCAGAGCGCTTCATAATCAAACAAAGACATGACGATCCCTCCGGTTCATCATAGCACCCGGCGGGACAAAATAGAACCGAAGGAGAACCGACTGATGGAATTATTTGAAAAAACACTGCGCGAGACCACGCTCTATGACGGCAAAATCCTCCGTCTGCACGTGGACGACGTGGAGCTGCCCAACGGCAACACCGCCATCCGCGAGATCGTGGAGCATTCGGGCGGCGTCTGCGTGGCCGCGCTCAGCGAGCGGGGCACCCTGCGCTTTGTGCGCCAGTTCCGCTACCCCTATCATAAGGTGCTGCTGGAGCTGCCCGCCGGCAAGCTGGAAAAGGGCGAAGAACCCCTGCAGGCCGGCCTGCGGGAGCTGGAGGAGGAATGCGGCCTTCGGGCAGACAAGGTCACGTCGCTCGGCTGCGTCTATCCCACCGTGGCCTATTGCAGCGAGATCATCTATCTGTTCCTTGCCACGGGACTGCACGAAACGCAGCAGCATTTTGACGAGGACGAATTTCTGGAGGTCGAGGAGATCGCGCTTTCCGACGCGGTGCGGATGGTGATGCAAAACGAGATCACCGACAGCAAGACCGTGGCCGCCGTGCTCAAGATCGCCCGCCTTCGTGAGGAGGGCAAGCTCTGATGCCGCGCTTTCTTCTCGCGTCGCAGTCGCCGCGGCGCAAAGAGCTGCTCAGCCGCGCGGGCTATGCCTTTGAGGTGATCGTTTCCGATGTGGACGAAACGCTGCCGCAGGGCATGACGCCCCGGGAGGCCGTGGAAACGCTGGCGCGCCGCAAGGCGAACGCTGTGTCAAAGCAGTATCCCGGCGCGGTGGTGCTCGGCTGCGACACCGTTGTGGCGCTCGGCGGCCGGATCCTCGGCAAGCCCGCGGACGAGGCCGAGGCGAAGACGATGCTGCGCCGCCTGTCGGGCTGCACCCACACGGTGTATTCCGGCGTCTGCGTCACCGACGGGGCACGCGAAACGGTGTTCCACACGGCGACCGACGTCACGTTCTATCCGCTCTCGGACGATACCATCGCGGCCTACGTTGCCACGGGCGAGCCGATGGATAAGGCCGGCGCCTACGGCATTCAGGGGCTCGGCTGCGTGCTGGTGGAACGGATTGCGGGCGATTACAGCAACGTGGTCGGCCTGCCGCTGAGCGAAAGCGCCCGCGTGCTGGCGTCGTTCGGCGTGAACGGAACAATATCCGTATAAAGAAAAAGACTGCTGTTTCGGCAGTGCAAATAAGGAATCATACAGGTTCTTTTCCACCTGAGCAGCGTACCCTTGACAAACCGAAGCGTTCAAATGCAATCCTGCTTGAGCGAGGGCGGCCGGGCTTGTTTTGTTTTCCCTTTATTGCCTTCGCTGTCCTTTTTTCGGCATTTGAACGCTGTTTGCCAAGGGCGGCGGAAAAGTGGAGTTTTATTCAAATTTTCTCTTGATAAATAGCAGCAGGATTTATTCCTCCAGATGGATGTCCCATCCGGTGTTGATCTTCTGTTTCACTGTTTTTATCGTCTGAGGATCCAGATCCGGCCAGTCGGTCACGGTTTGCGCGTGGTTGGTAACCAGATGAGCTTTTTCTGCACACAGGGCGATCGGTGTATCGGCCAGCGAATCGGAATAAAAGTTGTCGATCACCGGAAAATCGTGGTCGAAAATATACTTGGCTTTTTCTTTTGCGTACATCAGGTTATTGACGAACACCCCGTATTCGCGGTCATAGTCCGAAGCAACAAAATTCACGCCCAGCCGCTTGGCGATCGGGCCGATGATACACGCCGGCGACGCGCTGATAATCAGATCGTCGGGCTTTTTTTGTGCCAGATACCACGCGGAGATCTTTTTTTCATACTTGTCCCAGTACCGCTCGATCTGCTCGTCAAAATTGTCGACCATCGTCAGAAAGCTGAACATCCGGCGCTGCATCAGATGGTTCGGGATTTTGCCGGCTTTATACAAAATCAGATGTTTCAGCACGCGCGGCAGATAGGTCACCAACAGCTTCGGATGGCGCACCATGCACCAGCGTGCAAAGCCGATGGAACAATCGGAATAAAAGATCGTTCCGTCAAAATCATAGACATTCATGCGATACGCTCCTTTATGACCTTTCCGCTTGTGCGATCAGCGGCGCGGGTAAGCTTTAAAATATTATAATGTATTAAGACGGTTTTTTCAATGGAATTTCGTCATTTTTTGCTTTTTTTCAAAAACGGCACACTGTTTCATCAGTGTGCCGTTTTTATTCTTATTCGATGACATCCAATATCAGCGGCGTCGGCTTCGGCGGCGTGTCGCCGAACCGCAGCGCCCGGAGATAGGCTTCCTTTGCCGCGGGCAGCTTTGCTTCGTCTTCGCAAAGCAGGGTGCACAGCGGTTCGCCCTGCTTGACGCGGTCGCCGGTCTTTTTGTGGATCAGCAGACCCGCCGCGGGATCGATGGCGTCCTCCTTGGTGTGGCGGCCCGCGCCGAGCAGCACGCACACGCGGCCGATTGCTTCGGCGTCCATGGCGGTGAGATACCCGCTTTGCGGGGCGGGGAGCACGGCGCTGCACTTCGCTTTCGGGAAGCGCGACGGGTCGCGGATAAAGGCGACGTCGCCGCCCTGGGCTTCCACCATGCGTTCGAATGCCTGCAGGGCCCTGCCGCTTTTGAGCGCGTCTTCGGCCATCGCTTCGCAGGCTTCTCTGCTGCCCTTGCCGGCAAGCTGCAGCAGCGTGGAGGCCAGCACCAGCGAGACCTGCCGCAGGTCGTCGGGGCCCTTGCCGCGCAGAACCTCCACGGCCTCCTGCACCTCCACGGCGTTGCCGACGGCCGTGCCCAGCGGCAGGTCCATGTCCGTCAGCACGGCAGCCACGCGTCTGCCCGCCCGGGTGCCGATGTCGACCATGGCCTTTGCCAGCCTGCGGGCGTCTTCTTCGGTTTTCATGAACGCGCCGCTGCCGCATTTGACGTCGAGCACGATGCAGTCTGCGCCGCCCGCGAGCTTCTTCGACATGATCGACGAGGCGATCAGCGGAATGCTGCTCACCGTTTCGGTCACGTCGCGCAGGGCGTAAAGCGCCTTGTCCGCCGGGCACAGGCCGCCCGCCGCGCCCACAACGCAAAGCCCGGTTTCGTTCACGATCTGCATGAAACGGTCGCGCGAAAGCGCCGTCTGAAAGCCGGGAATGGCCTCCAGCTTGTCAATCGTGCCGCCGGTATGCCCCAGGCCGCGGCCGCTCATTTTGGCCATTTTGACGCCGCAGGCCGCCGCCACGGGCGCCACGATCAGCGTGGTCTTGTCGCCCACGCCGCCGGTGGAATGCTTGTCGCCCTTGATCCCTTCGATGCCCGAAAGGTCGGCCAGATCGCCGGAATGCGCCATCGCCAGCGTCAGGTCGGCGGTCTCGCGCGCATCCAGCCCGTTGAGATACATCGCCATCAGCATGGCCGAAAGCTGATAGTCCGGCACGCTGCCGTTCGCCGCCGCGTTGGCAAAGAAGCCAAGCTCCTCCTTCGTCAGCGTGCCCCCGTCGCGCTTTTTGCGCAAAAGCTCCAGAAAATCCATGGCCTTGCCTCAATAGCCGGCCACGGCTTCGTTTTTCATCAGCTTCACGATGGCGCTGGTGCCGAGCCGTTCGCAGCCGAGGTTCAGGTAGTCCTCGGCGTCCTGCCAACTGCGGATGCCGCCGGCGGCCTTCATCTTCAGATGCGGGGCGATGTGCGCCCTGAACAGGGCAATATCCTCGCGGGTCGCGCCGCCCTTGGAAAAGCCGGTGGAGGTCTTGATGATGTCCGCGCCGGATCGGCTCACGACGCCGCAAAGGGCAATCTTTTCTTCGTCTGTCAACAGGCAGGTCTCAATGATGACCTTGAGCACCTTCTCTTTGCAGGCCTCGCGCACGGCCCTGATCTCGGCTTCAATCGCGTCGAAATCGCCTGCCTTGGCGGCGCCCACATGGATCACCATGTCGATCTCGTCCGCGCCGTTCTGCACCGCGTCGGCGGTTTCAAACACCTTGGCCGCGGTGGTCATATAGCCGTTGGGGAAGCCGATCACCGTGCAAACGCGCATCCTGTCGCCGAGGTAGTCCTTCGCCTGCTTCACGAAGGCCGGGGGGATGCAGACGCTCGCCGTGCCGTATCTGACCGCGTCGTCGCAGACGGTTCTGATCTCCGCCCAGGTCGCGTCCACGGCCAGCAGCGTGTGGTCGCAGTGAGAGAGGATCGTTGTTTTATCCATAAGCATCTTCCTTTCAGATGGTCTGGTTTCAGTATAGCACGCCGCGCCGGGAAATGCAAGAAATCTTTATTTGACACCGGGCGGTGCGTGTGTTACAATCAAGCTAACAAAACAGGGGAGGAATCGCCATGACCTTACTCGAAGCCATCGATGCGCGCCACTCCGTGCGCCAATACCTTGCAAAGCCCATCGAACGCGAAAAGATCGCCGCGCTCAAGGAAGCCGCAGATTCGCTCAATGCCGAAAGCGGCCTGCGTTTGCAGATCATCACCGACGAGCCGAAGGCGTTTTCCGGCCCGCTGGCGCACTACGGCCATTTCACCAACGTGACGAGCTATATCGCCTGCGTGGGCAAAAAGGGGAGCGGTCTCAACGAACAGATCGGCTATTACGGCGAACAGCTGGTGCTGCTGGCGCAGCAGTTGGGGCTCAACACCTGCTGGGTGGCGCTGACCGCCAGAAAACGCAAGTCGCCCGCCGCGATCGAAAAGGGCGAAAAAATGCCCGTGGTCATCTCGCTCGGCTACGGCGAGACGCAGGGGCATCCGCGCAAAACAAAAAGCGCCGCCGAAGTCAGCGACGCCGGCGATGATGCGCCGGAATGGTATCGGTCGGGCCTTGCGGCCGCGCTGAAGGCGCCCACGGCGACCAACCAGCAAAGGTTCTTCTTCACGCGAAACGGCAGCGTTGTGACGCCGAAGGCGACCGGCGGCTTCTACAGCGACATGGACCTCGGCATCGTGAAGCTGCACTTCGAGATCGGCGCGGGCAAAGAGAACTTCACCTGGGGCTGATTGCGGCGTCCGCTTTCAGCTTTGCCAGAATCTCCACGTCCGCGGGGCAAAAGTCGTAGTTATCGATCTCCTGCGGCGTGATCCACGCGATCTCGCAGTGCTCCAAAAGCTGCGGCTCACCCGCGGTGATGGCGGCGTCAAAGAGCGTCAGCTCCACCGTCATGTCGGGGTAGGGGTGGACCACCTGCATATAGACAGGGCCGACCGCAATTTCCACGGCAAGCTCCTCCATGCATTCGCGCGCGAGGGCTTGCTGTTTTGTTTCGCCTTTTTCCACCTTGCCGCCGACGAATTCCCAAAGCAGGCCGCGCGTTTTGTGCGCCGGCCGTCGGCAGATGAGAAAGCGGTTTCCGCGCCGGATCAGCGCGGCAACGACCTGGGTCATGGGGGATGCCTCCTTAAAACGTTTCATTCAACCCGGGCGACCACGCAGGGTCGCCCCTACGCGACAAAAATCACAGGTTTGCTTTTTCTACCCAGCGTCTTGGGTTATCTTGGATGTAGGCGCGTTTTTCACTTAGGTCTAATTCATTTCGGATAATGTGTTCATAATAGTTGCGCTGCCACAGCTTTTTTTCAAACGGTTGTAAATGACCGTTTTTCACTTCTTTGATATAGGCATTTGTGATCATCGTTTTATACCACGAGACGATTTCTCCAATTGGGTATTCATCCGCCTTCATTTTCATCAGAATCATGTGAATATGATCCGGCATCACAATGTGCGCATCCAATCGGATGTTGCGGTATTTGTGTTCCAGTTCATGCATCCATCGGAGCGCAATCTCTTTGGCAAGCGGCTGCTCAAACAACGGCATTCTGGCCTGACAGCAGATGGTGATATAAAACGCTGCGTTTTCATTGTAATCAAATAACGGCAAACGAAGTATTCTCCGTTCTGTTTCAACCAAAGGAATCCCTCCTTATGTGATGAATCTATCACGGAAAAGCGCATTTGTCAAGCTTTTGTCGCGTAGGGGCGACCCTGCGTGGTCGCCCGGGTTGAATGAATGCTTCACGGCAAACCACCCGCCGCCCTTGCCCTCCCCTCTGGGGAGGGTGGATTCGCGCGAAGCGCGAAGACGGGTGAGGCCACGTCGCCGTTGCCGCTCCGGTAGAGTGATGCGCGTGAAGTCAGTATAACTCTGACGGCAAAGCAGAACCAAACTTGTATCTCGCCTGCCGGCTCGGTCGGCGCTTCTCAGCCTGCGGCTGAGAGGTCTCCACCGGAGACCCGCGCCCTCCCCTCTGGGGAGGGTGGATTCGCGCGAAGCGCGAAGACGGGTGAGGCCACGTCGCCGTTGCCGCTCCGGCCGAGTGATGCGCGTGAAGTCAGTATAACTCTGACGGAAAAGCACCCACGCCCCTACGCGACATAACCTATCACAAGACGCCACCAAAAAACGCGGGCAGTGCGCTCAAAGCTGCGCCCCTCTGCCCCGCGTCACTGCACACTGCGCACTGCGCACTCAAAAAAAGGCGCCCCTGCGGGCGCCTTTTCGCTTGCCTCTTATTCGGCAGGAGTTTCTTCCGTCTTGGTGAACTTGTCGAAGATCGCCTTAACAGTGTCAAAGAGCTTCGAAAGAGACTCGTTATCGCCGGCCAGTTTCTGGACGAGTTCGATGAGAGCTTCCACAATACCCTTCAGCTGATCCATGGTTACGCCTCCGTCATAAAAGATTCATGAGCTTCACTCATTAGTGACATTTTAGCACGGTAAACCGGCAAATGCAACCATTTTGCGCCAGAATTCACAATTCTTTTTAATTTCCATGACAAGTCCCGCCAAATTGACAAGGCGGAAAAAATGAGCGGCCGCTTCTCCTTTTTGCCGCCGGGGTCCGCGTGCAGGGCTGTTTCGGCGGGCGCGCCCAACGTTTTTGGCTGCCGAAAGGGCGGCTTCCGCCCCTTTCCGGACGACTTTATTCTGATTACGTCTGATTTCATATGCACACTGCACAAATTATGAACACGCCTTTTGTGCAATATTCCATCTTGAAAATGTATGAATAATGTGTTAAAATCACTGTAGCAATAGGGTGAAGTGTATCCGTACACGGAACCGTATTGACTTTATAGAAAGGAAGTACGAATAATGGAAATCATTACCAAGATCGGTAAATTCTTTGATGCTCTCAACACCTCCACGGTTTGGGCGTACATCCAGAGCGCTGTCAAAAAGCTCGTTGCTCTCCTTGCTGGCCAGGGCGAAGCTGAAGCTGCTGACATCATCGACATCATCTTCAAGGGTGAATAAGATTTTTTGCGCAAAATAAGAATAGTTATTCTTAACACAAAACCTCGGTTCGCCGGGGTTTTGTGCTTTCCCTGACAAAGTTATTATAAGTGATATACAGATATTTCGTATTTGTAAAGGAATTGTAAAAAAACTTGCAAAGCATAAAGTCCAGTGCTATAATTGTTTCAGCAACTGGGAGTTCTGTTCAGATCCCGATTGACTTTTTAGAAGAAGGAAGTATTCACCATGATCGAACTCATTCACAAGATTGATGCTCTTATCGAAGAAGTCGCCGCAGCCAGTTTCTGGGGCTATGTCAAGAGTGTTATTGCAAAGATCAGAGAGATTCTTGTTCTTGAAAAAGAAGATAAAGCTGTTGAAGATTTTGACATCCTGTTTGGCTAAGAATCTTTTTTGATTCAAACGAACCTCCGGCCCGCCGGGGGTTTTGTGTTGCCGGTTTGCAAAGATTGTAAACGATCTTTTAAAAATATTGAAAAACAATTAACGCCGTGCTATACTGATTGCAGCAACCGGAAAGCCGTTCCGGCCCGGGTGACTTTTGAAAGAAGGAAGCATTGTGTTATGAAAGAAATCGTTGACAGCATCGATTCCGCCGTGCTCGCCATTGCCGAAGCCGCGTTCTGGGGCATTGTCAAGCGCATCATCAACAAGGTCCGTCTGATCCTCATCTTTGAAGGAGAAAGGGAAGGCGCCGAGATTCTCGACATCATCGCCAACAAATAAAACCGTATCGCATCAACTCCGGTTCGCCGGAGTTTTGCTTTTTTGCGCGGGTTTGTTTCTCCTGTAAATATTTTTTAAAAATTCGCCTTGCTGCTCTTGCCAAGTGCCGCCCGGCGTGCTATAATCAAGACGAACAGGGGCGAACATTCCCGAGAAAACAATAAGGAGGACGCAGTCCATGGAAAGTATTCTTGCATTCTTTGTGAAGATTCTGAAGCTGATTTCCGGCATCCTGACCGCCACCGATGACGAAGCGCTGGGCTGGATCTTCGGCAAAGGCGCCGAGCTGCTGGACGAAAACAAAGACAAGATCGTTGACGGCGCAAACCAGGGCGAATAAGCACCAAAAAGAGAAGCACCCCATGGGGGTGCTTTTTTTCGTTTCGAATCCGGCGCTGCGACCGCGCGCGGCAGCCCTGCGGCGTCAGCTCTCCGCGGCCAGATACGGAATCGTCACGGTGAAGTCGGTGTGCTCCGGCGTGCTGGCCGCCGTGATGGCGCCGCCGTGGAGCTCCACGATCTGTTTCGAGATGGCAAGGCCGAGGCCGCTGCCGCCGGTGCTGCTGGCGCGCGACGTATCGGCGCGGAAGAACTTTTCAAACAGCCGCAGCAGCTTGTCGGGCGGAATCTCGTCGCAGCGGTTGCGCACGCGGATCTGCACGTCGTTTCCCTTCAGCCGGGCGCCCACGAGAATGACGGTGCCCGCATAGCTGTAGGCCACGGCGTTTTTGAGCAGATTGTCGAGCACGCGGGCCAGCTTGTCGGCGTCCGCCAGCATCACGATCTGCTGCGGAATCTGCACGGCGATGTGCAGGTTCTTTTCCTTCAGCATCGGATAAAACTCGTCCGCGATCTGGCGCACCATAAGGCCCAGATCGATCCGGTTGCGCTCCAGCGTGATCTCGTGCAGATTGAAGCGCGTGATCTCAAAGAATTCGTTGATCAGCTGCTCAAGACGATAGGCCTTCTCCAGCGAGATATCCACATACCGCGCGCGCTGCGCCGGCGGCATGTCGGGCGCCTCCTGCAGCAGCGAAAGATAGCCGATCACGCTGGTCAGCGGCGTCTTGAGGTCGTGCGCCAGATACATCACCAGGTCGTTCTTGCGCGCCTCGCTGAGCGCGGCAATCTGCCTGGTGCGGAACACGTCGTGCTTCATGTCCTTGAGCGCAATTTCCACGTCGGAAAACCCGCGCGAAAACGGGCGCACCTCCTCGTCGTCGTTGAAAAGGGCGGAAAGGCTCTGCCACGTCTTGTCAAAGTTGTGCAGCGTGAGCGCGGAGAACACCAGCGCCGTCACAAGGCCCAGCGCCGCCCAGAGAATCAGGAACGTGAAGATCTTGTTTTCCATCACCCAGCCGAACGCCGCCTGCCCCAGCAGGGCGCGGAACGTGTCGGTCACGGCGTAATAGACGTCGTCATAGAGCCTGCTGGCAAGATAGACCAGCAGGAACACGAGCAAAAGCCCCAGCAGCGTGAACAGCCGCACGCGCACGTAAGACAGAATCACCTTGCCGCTGATATGCCTGCGCGGCGAAAGCGGGCGCTGTTCCCGGCGCCGCGGCGCTGCGTTATTTCGTTTCGATTTTATAGCCAACCCCCCAGACTGTTTTGACAAAGCGGGGATTCCTCGACGGCTCGTGCAGCTTTTCGCGGATGCGGCGGATATGCACCATGACCGTGTTGTTGCTGTCGAGATATTCTTCTCCCCAGACCGTCTCAAAAATCTCTTCGGTGGAGACCACCTTGCCCGCCCGCCGGCAAAGCAGCGACAGAATGCCGAACTCGATGGGCGTGAGCGCAATCTCCTCGTCGAACAAGAAGCACTTGTGCGTGTCGCTGTCAACCTTCAGGCCGGCGTGCTCAAACACGTTTTGCGGCGGGCCGTCGTTATACTGCGTGTAGCGTCGCAGCTGCGCCTTGATGCGCGCCACGAGCTCCGGCGGGCTGAACGGCTTTGTCACATAGTCGTCGGCGCCGAACGCGAGGCCGGAGATTTTGTCGCTGTCTCCCGTGCGCGCGGTGAGCATGACGACCGGATAGTGATACTGCTCCCGGATGGCGCGGCAGAGCGCAAAGCCGTCCGTGTCCGGCAGCATCACGTCCAGAACGGCAAGGTCGAACGGCCGTTCGCGCACCGCTTTCAGCGCGTCGGCGCCGTTATGGCACAGCTCGGTTTCAAAGCCTTCGTTTTTGAGATAGACCGCCACGAGCTCGGCAATCTCTTTTTCGTCGTCCACGATCAGAATTTTCACGTTTCGGTTCCTTCCTGTTTTTCCAGATTCTCCCTCTTTCTTTTCCGCCTCTATTGTACCACAGAAACACCCCGAAAAGTTCTTAAGACTTTCTGAATTTTTCGTGACGAAGAATGATTAAAAATAATAAGATGTGCATAAAAACGGCGAAACCTCTTTTTTTTCGCGCAAAAATATTGTAAAATGAAGTGATTAACAGAAAGAAGGGAGCCGTTTCCCCATGAGCAAGATCATCATCGTTGACGACGATACCGACATCGCGCGCCTGATTTCGGACGCGCTGGAGGACGAGCATCTGGAGACCAAGGTGTTTTCAAACGCCCTGGCCGCGCTCAACTATATCCTTGCCGTGCCGGAGGAGATCGCGCTGATCACGCTCGACATCATGATGCCCGAGCTTTCCGGCATGGAGATCTGCCGCACCATCCGCGACAAGGTGGACTGTCCCATTATCTTTATTTCGGCCAAGGGCAAAACGATCGACAAGGTGCTCGGGCTCGAAATGGGCGCCGACGACTATGTGGCCAAGCCCTTTGTGGTGGAAGAGCTGGTGGCGCGCATCAAGGCGCACCTGCGCCGCGAAAAGCGCGTGACCGCCCCGCCCGAAGAGGGCGTGATCCGCGTGGGCGAAATTCAGCTGCGCGTCGGCTCCTACGAGGTCTATAAGAACGGCAAGCTCGTGCCGTTTTCCACCCGCGAGTTCCAGTTGCTGCAGTATCTGATGGAAAACGCCGGCAAGGTGCTCACCCGCGAGCAGATTTTCTCGCACGTCTGGGACACCGAATTCGGCGATATCGGCACCGTGGCGGTCAACATCAAGAGCGTGCGCGACAAGATCGACCCGGACAACAAGTATATCAAAACCGTCTGGGGCGTCGGCTATAAATTCGTCAACGTCCGCTGAACGGCAAAAGAGGTGCTTCCATGAAATACGCGCGACGCGCAAACATCATTGTTGCGCTGTTCACCCTGATCCTGATCTTCGTGTTCGGGGTGCTCTATAACGTTTCGGTCCGCAAGGGCGTTTCCAACGCGTTTCTTGCCGACCGCGAAGCGCTGACCGCAGACAGCCTGCAGATCATCGAACAGCTGCAGCGGACGAAATCCACCGACAGCTGGCAGCGGATTGTGGACAAATATGAAGATCTGTTCATTGCGATCAAGGATTCCGACAGCAACATGGTCGTTCGGTCCACCGCGCGAAGCTGGTCGCTTCTGGACGTCCGGGTGCGTACCCCGTTCGATTATCAGGGCCGCGCCTACATGATCAGCGCTTCCATGCGTCTGATGGGCAGCCGGAGCGCGCAGACGCAGTATCTGACAAGACTGCTGTTCATCGAGCTTCTGATCGTGCTGTCGGCGGTCATCCTGCTGATCTTCGTGGTCTATTCGGTGATCCTGCGGCCCTATCACAAGTTCTATCTGCTGATGGAGGACTATGAACACGGCAAGCCGCTCAAGCCGCTGAAGCTGCGCGGCAACATCGGCCGGATCTACGCCCGCTTTCTGAAGCTGACCCAGTCGCTGGACCGCCAGCAGGACAACCAGCGCCGGATCATCGCCTCGATCTCGCACGATATCAAAACGCCGCTGACGTCCATCCTCGGCTATGCCGAACGGCTGCGGAAAACCTCGCTGCCGCCCGAACGGCAGCAGCAGTACCTTGCAACGATCTACAGCAAGGCGACGGATATTGAAACGCTGATCGACGAGTTTGACGAATACCTGAACTACAAAATGGAAAAGGAGTCCTTCGCCGAGCCCTTCACCACCGAGGCGCTGTGCCAGCTGCTGCGCGACGAGTTTGAAGACGAGCTCCACTATGCGGGCATCGCCTTTACGCTGCGCAACCGCGCCCCCGGCGCCGGGATGCAGCTGAACCGCGCCAGAACCAAGCGCGTGGCGGGCAACCTGATCAGCAACAGCGCCAAGCACGTGCCCCAGCCGGGCGGCCGGATTGCGATTGATATGGACGCCGACCGCGAGCACGTGATCATCCGCGTGGCCGATAACGGCGACGGCATGCCGGAGGATCAGCTGCCCTATATTTTTGAGCCGCTGTTTACCACCGACGACAGCCGCAAGGTGGCCGGACTGGGGCTTGCCATCTGCAAGGAGATCGTGGAGCGCAGCGGCGGCACGATCGAGGCCGGGCCGTCAGAGGCTTACGGCGGGCTGGAGATCACGATCATCATGCCGAGAACAGACCGCACGGCAAAAGACCATACTTAAAAGATTGCACAGAAAAGACCGTTTGCGGAGTACACCCCAAACGGCCTTTTTTTCAAAACCCTCTTGACAAATGCCGCCGGATGCATATAATAATAGTTGAAAGGTCGTTCAACTGTTCAACGATCAAACCAACCGGAACGGAGAGAAAACGATATGTGCGCTGCCTGGAACAACCAGACCGATCTGTGCGACTGCGAATCCATCCACGACGACGTGGTGGACGCCGTGCGCAAGGCCATGCCGGACGACGACGTGCTGATGGATCTTGCCGACGCGTTCAAGCTGTTCAGCGATTCCACCCGCGTGCGCATCCTCTGGGCGCTCAAGACCCACGAAATGTGCGTGTGCGACATCTCGGTGCTGCTCGGGATGACCAAGTCTTCGGTTTCGCACCAGCTGCGGATCCTCAAGCAGTCGAACCTCGTCAAGAACCGCAAGGCGGGCAGGGTAGTCTATTATTCCCTTGCCGACGAGCACGTGGAGACCATCTTCAGCGCCGGCATGGAGCATATTCTCGAATAAGCAGAAAAGCAAAACAGGGTGATCTGCGGATCACCCAAAAAAATACGAATAAAGTTGAACGGTTGCGCAACCGTTCATGTTTGGAGGGTGCTTTATGAAAAAGAGATTCAAGCTCGAAGATCTCGACTGCGCCGCCTGCGCGGCCAAGATGGAAGCCGCGATTCAGAAGATTGCCGGCGTCGAAAGCGCAACGGTCAGCTTTCTGATGCAGAAGCTGACGATTGAAGCGCAGGAGGCCGACTTCCCGCGCATTCTGGACGAAGCGAAGCGCGTGTGCGCCAAAGTGGAGCCCGACTGAAAAATCATTCTTTCCTGAAGAAGGCGGAAACGATGGATAAAAAGCAAAAGACCGTGCTCGTGCGCATCGTCGTCACCGCCGTGCTGTTTGCGGCGCTGGAGGTCGTGCGGCGGCTCGGGCTGTTCAACGCGTGGCCCCGGTACGCCGTGCTCGTCTGCTATCTCGTGCCCTACGGCGTGATCGCGTGGGACGTGGTGTGGAAAGCGCTGCGGAATATCCGGCACGGGTCGGTGTTCGACGAAAACCTCCTCATGGTGATCGCCACGGCAGCGGCGTTTGCCATCGGCGAAAACGACGAAGCGCTGGCGGTCATGCTGTTCTATCAGGTGGGCGAATGGTTCCAGAAGCTTGCCGTAGGCCGCTCGCGTGATTCCATCCGCGAGCTGATGGAGATCGTGCCGCAGTTTGCCAATCTGGAGACCGGCGCGGGCGTGGAGCGGGTGGATCCCGACGATGTGGAGGTCGGGGACGTCATCCGCGTCCGCCCGGGCGAGCGCGTGCCGCTGGACGGCGTCGTGCTCGAGGGCAGTTCGTTTCTGAACACGGCGGCTCTGACCGGCGAATCTTTGCCGCGGCCCGTGGAGGCGGGGGAGACGATCTGCTCCGGCTGCGTCAACGGCGAAGGCACGTTGCGCGTACAGGTGATCAGGGCGTTTGAAGATTCCACCGTTGCGCGGATTCTGGAGCTGGTGGAAAACGCCGGCAGCAAAAAGGCGCGCGCCGAAGCGTTCATCACGCGCTTTGCCCGCGTGTATACCCCGGTCGTGACGGGGCTTGCGCTGCTGCTGTTTTTGATCCCCGTGCTCTGCGGCGGCGTGTGGCAGGAATGGCTGCGCCGCGCGTGCATCTTTCTTGTTATCTCGTGCCCCTGCGCGCTGGTGATTTCGGTGCCGCTGGGCTTCTTCGGCGGCGTGGGCGCCTGCTCGCGGGCGGGCGTGCTCGTCAAGGGCAGCGTGGATCTGGAGGCGGCGGCGAGGCTGTCGCAGCTGGTGTTTGACAAAACCGGCACGCTGACCCAGGGCGCGTTCCGCGTGTCCGCGGTGCACCCGGCAAACGGCGATGCCGGGGCGCTGCTGCGGCTTGCGGC
Source organism: Clostridiaceae bacterium (assembly GCA_016290665.1). Lineage (GTDB taxonomy): Bacteria > Bacillota > Clostridia > Oscillospirales > Acutalibacteraceae > UBA6857. The sequence goes on from JAEEUW010000039.1 coordinate 18,663, forward strand.
CGCCGCTGAAGCGGGCTCGACCCACCCCGTGGCGCAGTCCGTTGTGGCCGCCGCCGGCGAAGGCGTGCCCGCGCTTTCCGAGCTGCGCGAGATTCCCGGCCACGGCGTCGTCGCCGTGTATGCGGGCAAGCAGCTGCTTGTGGGCAACGAACGCCTGATGCGCCGATACGGCGTGGACGGCGCGTTCCGCGACGACGCGGCAACGGTGGTCTATGCGGCGCTCGACGGCGCATATCTCGGCGCAATCTGCGTCAGCGACACGGTGAAGCCCGGCGCCAGAGAGGCGCTTTCCGCGCTGCGCGGCGCGGGCGTGCAAAAGCTGACGATGCTCACCGGCGACCGCAGGGCCGTTGGCGAGGCCGCGGCGGCCGAGCTGGGGCTCGACGACGTGCGCGCCGATCTTCTGCCGGACGGCAAGGTGGCCGCGCTGGAAGATCTGCTCAAAGAAAAAACGCCCGGCACAACGCTGGGCTACGTGGGCGACGGCATCAACGACGCGCCGGTGCTGGCGCGGGCCGACGTCGGGTTCGCCATGGGCTCCATGGGCTCCGACGCCGCCATTGAAACGGCGGATATCGTCATCATGGACGACGACCTCGGAAAGCTCGGCGTCACGATCCGTATCGCGCGCAAGACGGTGCGCATTGTGAAAGAAAACATCGTGTTCGCGCTGGCGGTCAAGGTGCTGGTGATGCTTCTCGGCGCGCTGGGCTTTGCCGGCATGTGGGCGGCGGTGTTCGCCGACGTTGGCGTGTCAGTGCTTGCCATTCTCAATTCAATGCGGATGATGCGGAAATAACGGTTGCAAAAAGCCTCCCTGCGGGGAGGCTTTTTGCTTTTTGCGGCAAAGGCGCCGACCGCTAACAGCGAACGGCTCTCACCACGCACAGCGGCGTGCTTTCGCTCGACTGTCCGAGCGGATTGTCGCGGAAAACCTGTTTGCAGAAGAGGGTGGGGATCGCGTCGCTGCTCTTGCCCAGTACCTCCACGCCGAGATCGTTGGCGTCAATGATGACCACCCGGCAGCCGAGCGCCGCCGCAAGCTCCCGCGCCACGCGGTCGGGCTCCAGCGGCGCCTTTTTGGCAAAGCCGTTATACGGCGGAATCGTGCAGTCGCACGGGCCGTCGATGGCGCGCGCCGCCGTGCCGGCCACGCGATAGAACACCCCGCGCACGCCGAAGGGCTTGGTCAGCGCCGAACAGGCCGCCGCAAGCAGCAGCCGCGGCAGGCCGACGTCCTCAATGGCAAGCTGCATCGTCCAGGGCGAGCCGAGCCCGATCCCGTAGGGGGAGCGGTAAACGAAGCGGCAAAGCATCTTTGCAAGCGCGGACGGGTCGATCTCATCAATCGGCCACGCGCGGCCCTGACAGATGGCCACGATTTTTTCGCTGATGAAGAGATAATCCTCCCCGGCGGCGCTCTGCGGCACATAACGGCGCACCACGTCGCCGAGGTTCTCGCCCCGTTCAATCACGTGGGTGCGGATGGGAAAGCGGTCAAACGTGCCGAACGACGTTGCAATCGACCGCTCCTTGCCGGGGTTCGGGAGATAGGCGGATTCTGCCATACTGCGACATCCTTTTCGTTGGTTTCAACATTAGGATGGCGTATTCTTTTTTCTGCATGTATAGCAAATAATAGTTCCCGCGTGAGGTTCCTGCATCAGCCGGCGGAAACAAATCCTCGAAAAAAGCTGCTGCTGCACTTCCAAGTCAGATGAAAGTGCAGCAACAGCTTGTTTTTATTGATAATAAATCGTGCCCACTGCCGACGGCTCACAGCGCAAAGTCTTCCGGCTTGTAATCCGTATCAAGCACCTGCCGCTGCGGCCGGCGCTTGAGCGGGTCATAGAGATATCTGCCGCATTTGTCGTCCGGCTGCATGACGCCGTTGCGGCTGCAAAGCACCTCGGTGTCGCCCTCCACAGTGTTGCCGAACGCGCAGTTGCGGCAGCAGGCGGGGTAGGCTCCGGCGCGGGTCAGCTTCTGTTTCATTCCGGTTCGCCTCGTTTCGTCAGGATGATTAACAGCATTGTATCACAGTTTACGCGGAATTGCAAGAGGCGCCGGAGCGGTGCAGCGTAATCCTTCCCGGAAAAAGCAGCAGCACGCACATGGCGAGCATACAGACCGAAAGCGCCGCGTTTCCGCCCGCCGCGGGCCGCAGCTGCGCCCCGGCCATCGTACCGAGCGGCAGCGGCACGACCGCCAGCAGCGCCCGGCAGACGCCGAACGAAAGCCCCGCGTGCAGCAGCCGGCCGCAGACGAACCCCCAAAACGGCAGCCCCGTTCCCGCAAGGAAGGGCGCAATCTGACAGTGGACGCACACGCCGCCCCAGCCGAGCACCGCCGCAATCACAGGCAGCGAAACCTTGCCGCACAGCGCGCCGCAGGCGTTCGTGACCTCCAGCAGCG
>JAEEUW010000040.1 GCA_016290665.1 Clostridiaceae bacterium
AAAACGCTGGAAGCTGGAGCGCTACAGTCCGAGCGACGCGGACGCGGCCTTTGCTTCTTCGTTCATCCGCTGGAACAGCATCCGCAAGGGGATCCAGCGCGTGGACGCCTGCCGCACAAAGCAGGGCGATCTGCTGCTTGTGGAGCTGGAAGACCTCAACCCGTATCTTTCCGTTCTTGAGCTGGACGAACCCACGCGGCAGCGCTTTCTCTTTGACCTGACCGACGCGCTGCGCGACGCCTGAAAAGGAGCCGGCCATGACCGACGACGATATCCTCCTTTCGCACGCCCGCGACCTGAAACGGCAGTGCGCCGACCGCGGGATGCTCACGCACACGGCCTTCCTCGACCTGCACCAGCGCTCGCTGCTGGCGTCGATCGAACGTGAGCAGAACGCCGAGGTGCAGACCTTCTTCCACGGCGGCTGCCCCGACGCCGAGCGCGTCTGCGCCGTTTTTGTGCCGAAGTTTTACGGCGTCAGCGACCTGCAGGCGTACTTAGCCGGGAACCCGGACGACGACCCGCTGTGCCTGCTGCGCGCAGATAAGGACGCGTTTTCAACGCTTTCGCACCGCGATTATCTCGGCGCGCTGATGGGCCTTTCCGTCAAGCGGGAGCTGTTCGGCGATATCCTTCCGGACGACGGCGGCGCCTATCTTGTTTGTCTGAAATCCATCCGTCCGTTTCTTCTGGAAAACTTCCGTTCGGCCGACCGGGCCACCCTGACGCTGCGTGAGGTTTCCTTCGGCGATCTGCAGTCGCGCAAAGCGAAGACGAAGGACGTCTTCGTCTCGGTGCCGTCGCTGCGGCTCGACTGCGTGCTGGCTGCGGCCTTTCACCTTTCCCGCGCAAAGGCGGAGCAGGCAATCAAAGCGGGGCTTGTGTTTGTCAATGCCGTGCAGACCGACAAGACCGACCGGCGTCTTGCGCCCGGCGACGTGCTGGTTCTGCGCGGCAAGGGCAAATGCAGGCTTTTGGAAGAAACGGGGCAGAGCAAGAAGGGCAGGCTGCACCTGACGCTGCGGCAGTATGAGTAGGCAGGGAACAGGGAACAGTAGCGCCGCGCTCCGCGCGGCTCAGTTGTCAGTCAACAGTCAACAGTCGTCAGTACTGACGTTCCGGCAAGGCAGCCAGATCATTGCCGACCTTGCGGCAAGTCCGAAGCCTGATTCGCCCTCCCCTTTGGGGAGGGTGTCAGCGCGTCGTCGACGCGCTGACGGGTGAGGCCACGTTGAGACAGTCGCCATGGCAGAGGGATGCGTCCATTCCCGCAATCCCTTTCAAAAGAATAAACCACCGCATATTGCAAACACTATGCAAAAAGGCGGTGGTTTTTTGTCTGACTTTGCTTACCCTTACGCGGCAAATCTCGTGCGGGTGCGCGACGCCCTGCGCGTGAAAGAAAGCTTTGACCTGCTGGAAAAGAGAATCCGCCTGGGCGAACGGCAGGCGGCGTTCTTCTGCGTGGACGGCTTTATCAAGGACGAGATGTTTGAAAAGGTGCTGGAACATTTTTGCAAGCTGACCGAAAAGCAGCTGAAAGAAGCCCCGGACGCCGACGCCTTTCTGGACGCCTACGTCACCTATATCGAGGCGCAGACGACCGACAAGCTCGACGTCTTCGTTTCCATGGTGCTCTCCGGGGCGGTCGGCATGGTGGCGGATGGCTTTGACAAGGCGCTGATCCTCGACCCGCGCACCTATCCCTCCCGCGCGATCGAGGAGCCGGAATCCGACCGCCTTCTGCGCGGCCCGCACGAGGGCTTTGTGGAAACGCTGGTCTGCAACACGGCGCTGATCCGCCGCCGCATCCGCGATCCGCAGCTAACCGTGCGGCTCTGGCAGATCGGCCGCCGCTCGCGCACGGACGTCGTGGTCTGCTATCTGGACGACAAGGTGAACCGCAGACATCTGCGCGCGCTCGAGCAAAAGCTCGCCGCCATCCGGGTGGACGCACTGACGCTCGGACAGGAGAGCCTGCGCGAATGTCTGCTCCCGGGGCAGATCTGGAACCCGTTTCCGCGTTTTCGCTATACCGAGCGGCCCGACACCGCGGCCGCCTGCCTCTATGACGGCAATGTGATCGTGCTGGTGGACGGCACGCCCTCCGCTTTGATCGTGCCGACCGGGATCTTCGATTTCATCCAGGACATCAACGACTATTATTTCACGCCCTTCATCGGTACGTTCTTCAAGTTTGTGCGCGGCTTCATGTTTCTGCTGAGCCTGTTGTTCGTGCCCACGTGGTACGTTTTGTCGCTGCACCACACGCTGCTGCCGGAACGGCTCTGGTTCATCTTCGTCAATCACCCGAACGGCGTTTCCATCTTTTTTCAGCTCATCGTGTCGGAATTTCTGATCGATATGCTGCGCCTCGCGTCGCTCAACACGCCCAACGTGCTGAGCAACTCCTTTGCCGTGATCGGCGCGCTGGTGCTCGGCGAATTCGGCGTCTCGTCGGGCCTGTTCGTCCACGAAGTCGTCATGTTCATGGCGTTCACGTCCATTTCCAACTTCGTGCTGCCGAGCTTCGAGCTGGGCTTTTCGGTCAAATACTGCCGCATGCTGCTGCTCACGCTGACCTATATGTTCGACTTCTGGGGCTTCTTTGCCGGCCTGCTCGTCATCGTGCTGGTCGTCTGCTTCACAAAGACGATCGAGGGCTACACCTATCTCTATCCGCTGATTCCCTTCGATAAGGACGCGCTGGTGTCGGCGCTGTTCCGGCGGCGGATCCGCGTCAAACAAAACAACAGACGGCTTTGAGCCGTCTGTCATTTTTATCAACGCTTATTTCAAGTGAAACGTACCCGGCAGCAGCTCGCCGAGGGTGCAGATTTTGACCGTGCCGTCGTCTTTCCAGAGGAGCACGCGGAACGATTCGCCGCAGAACTCCGAAAGCGCCTGGCGGCACGCGCCGCACGGCCACGCGAAATCGTCGCAGACGCCGCCCTTGCCGCCGACCACCGCAAGCGCGGTGAAGCTGCGGCAGCCCTCGCTGACCGCCTTGAACAGCGCCGTGCGCTCGGCGCAGGCCGTCACGCTGAACGAGGCGTTCTCAATGTTGCAGCCGGTGAAGACGCGGCCGTCCTGCGCCAGCAGCGCCGCGCCGACCATGAAGCCGGAATAGGGCGCCCAGGCGTGCGTCATGGCGTTCTTTGCCGCCTGAATCAGACTGTGGTCGTTCATGCCTTGCCTCCGATCTCCCCGAGGAACGACGTGCCGGCAAGCGTGTTCCTGGCGCCGAACAGGTCGCACACCGTTTTGCCGATGTCGGCAAAGCTCGCACGCACACCGAGGTTCACGGGCTTTACGCCTTTGCCGTAAACCAGCAGGGGAATGTATTCGCGGGAATGGTCGGTGCTTTCGGTCAGCGGGTCGCAGCCGTGGTCGGCGGTGATGATCAGCACGTCGCTTTGGCGCAGCTTCGGCAAAAAGCCGCCCAGCCAGCGGTCAAACGCCGTCAGCGCCGCGGCGTAGCCCGGCGCGTCGTTGCGGTGGCCGTAGAGCATATCGAAATCGACGAGGTTCACAAAGCAAAGCCCGTGAAAGTCCGTTTCGGCCACGGCGTCGGTCTTTGCCATGCCGTCGGCGTTGCCGCTCGTCGGCATCGGCGCCCGAAGGCCCTTGCCCGCAAAGATATCGTAAATCTTGCCCACGCCGATCACGTCGAGACCCGCGCCCTGCAGCGCGTCGAGCATCGTGTCGCCCGGCGGCGCCAGCGAAAAATCGTGGCGGCGGGGCGTGCGCGTATAGGGCCAGTCGCCGGTGAACGGGCGCGCGATCACGCGGCCCACGGCGTGCTTGCCCTGCAGAATCCTCCGCGCCGTGCGGCAGTAGTCATAGAGCTGCTCCACCGGCACCACGTCCTCGTGCGCCGCAATCTGGAACACGCTGTCGGCCGAGGTATAGACGATCAGATCGCCCGTTTCCACGTGCTGCCTGCCGTAATCGCGGATCACGGCCGTGCCGGAATAGGGGCGGTTGCAAAGCGCCCGGCGGCCGGTCGCTTCTTCAAACGCTTCGATCACCTCCGGCGGAAACCCGTCGGGATAGGTCGGCATCGGCTGCTCTGACACGAGGCCCGCAATCTCCCAGTGGCCGGTGGTCGTGTCCTTGCCCTTCGAGCGCTCGGCCGCCTTGCCGAACGCGGCGAGGGGCGCCGCCGCGGGCGTGCCCACGCCGACGCCGTCGATGTTGAACAGTCCGAGCTTTGTCAGGTTCGGCACGTCGAATTCCTTTTGCAGAAAGCACGAACGCAGCGTGTGGCTGCCGCTGTCGCCGAAATCGGCCGCGTCGGGCAGCTCGCCCGCGCCGAAGGAATCGAGCACGATCAGGAACACCCGCTTCGTCATGCGTCTTCACCGTCCATCAATACCGCCGTTTCCAGCGCCAGGCGGATCATGTCGGAAAAGGTCTCCTGCCGTTCCAGCGCCGTGCAGCCCTCGCCCGTGAAGGGGAGATCCGACACGGTGCAGATTGCCAGCGCGCGCTTGCCGGCCGCCATGGCGTTGTAATAGAGCCCGGCCGCCTCCATCTCCACGGCCAGCGTGCCCATCTTTGCCCAGGGGCGCAGCGCGTCCTCTTCGGCGTCATAGAACGTGTCGCTCGACAAAAGAGGACCTACCTTGACGTCGATGCCGCAGCGTCCGGCCGCCTCGGTTGCCGCCTGCAGCAGCTCATAGGAGCAGGTGGCGCTGAGCGTGCCGCGCACGCCGAACTGTTCGGCGTAGTTCGAGTTGGTGTTTGCCCCGATGGCGAGCAGCACGTCGCGCAGTTTGACGTCCTTGCCGATGCCGCCGGCCGAGCCGACGCGGATGATGTTTTCCACGCCGAAGAAGTTGAACAGCTCATAGGAATAGATCCCGATCGAGGGGATGCCCATGCCGCTGGCCATTACGGTGATTTTGACGCCCTTGTATGTGCCGGTATAGCCCTGCACGCCGCGGACGTCGTTGACCAGCACGGGGTCCGTGAGAAAGGTCTCCGCGATCCAGCGGGAGCGCTTGGGGTCGCCGGGCATCAGCACGGTCTTGCCGAAGCCGACCGGTGCGGGATTTGCGATATGCGGTGTTTGCATACTGCTGCCTCCTTGGTTCTTTTTTTTCATTATAACATACTGCGTGCGGCAAAGCAAACATAATTTTGCCGTTTGTCACATTCGGCGCCAGCAGTTCGGCTACATATGTTTAACTTTTCATGAATGGATTGACATTTATTTTGTTTCTATCTATAATGGGCAGGAAGATAAAAGACAGATCATGCGCTTTTGACGCTGAATTTACCAATATCAGGAAGAAGATACAGGAGAAATGTGAGCCCCGGCTCACAGAAGACGAAGAAAAAAGGAGGCTGTGCCCATGAACGAACGCACCACGCCGACCGTCCGCGAGCTGATCGACCGCGCCGCGAACATCTATGAAGACAAGACGTTTCTCAAATTTGTGCGCGACGGCAAGGTGGAGGAACGCAGCTACCGCACCACGCAGCAGAACGCCCTGGCCGTCTGCCGCTGGATCCGCTCTCTCTCCACGGAGCGCATGCACGTGGCGCTGATCAGCAACACGAGCTATGAATACATCACCTGTCTGACCGGGATTCTGATCTCAGGCAACGTCGCCATCCCGTTTTCGCCGGATATTTCCGCCGGGGAGGCGATCAAGCTGCTCGAGCGCGCCGACGTCGATCTGCTGCTGTTTGAAAACGAGTTCGCCCAAAAGGCCGTGCAGATCAAGGAAGGTTGTCCCGGCTTAAAATATGCCGTCAACATCGGCGACGAATCCTATTTCAACCAGATCTATAAGACCTACGACGCCGAAAGCGAGTTCGCCCCGCTGTCCGATTATGCCGTCGATCCCGCCGCCTGCGCCAGCATGATTTTCACCTCCGGCACAACGGGCGTGCGCAAGGGCGTCATGCTTTCCACCGAAGCGCTGGTCGGCAACATCATGTATCATGATTACAGCACCGACATCTTCAACGAAACCGACACCGCGCTTTCCGTGCTGCCGATGTATCACATCTACTGCTTCACCGGCGACTATCTCAAAAACCTCAAGGACGGTCTGCAGGTGGCACTCAACGGCAGCCTGCGCAACATTGTGCAGAATCTGACGCTCTTTGAGCCGCGCGTGATGCGCGTGGTGCCGATGATCGCCCAGACGCTGCTGCGGCGCGTCAAGGCCGTGCTCGCCCGCAATCCCGATATGGAGCCGCGCGACGCCGCGAGAAAGGTCTTCGGCCGCAACATGAAATGGCTGATTTCCGGCGGCGCTTATCTGGATCCCGCCCTCATTGACGAATATGACAAATTCGGCATTTATCTGCGGCAGGGCTACGGCATGACCGAAGCGGGCTGCCGGATCTCCGTTCCGGACGAGACCGCGGCGAAGGATTCCGTCGGCCGGGTGATCGACGTCTGCAGAGCGCGGATCCGCGGCGGCGAGATTCAGGTGCTGACCCCGACCAAAATGCTCGGCTACTACAAAATGCCTGAGGAATCCAAGGCCATGTTCACCGAGGACGGCTGGCTCAAAACCGGCGACATCGGCTTTCTCACGGTCGACAACCAGCTGTTTATCACCGGCCGCGTGAAAAATCTGATCATCCTTTCCAACGGCGAAAACGTGTCGCCCGAGGCGATCGAAAAGAAATTCGACCGTTCGCCGATCATCGACGAGGTGATGGTCTATGCCGAAAACGACCACATTGTTGCCGAGATCTATCCCAACTTCGATTACATCGAGGGCAACAAGATCGACGACGTGAACGCCGTGATCGAATCGATGATCGACACGATGAACCTGACGGCCAAGCCGTCGCACGTCATTGCGAGCTTTAAGCTTCGTGCAAAACCGTTTGAGCGTACCGCCACCGGCAAGCTCAAACGGCCCGGCGCCAGGCTTTGAGATAAAAAAACTATTACATAACACAGGAGAGTCAAACATGAAAAAAACGATCACCGGCCCCGTCTATGACCTTACCCCTGCGCAGGACATGATTCAGTTCATGCTCAAGTACTCCTTCTTCCACAAGCAAGTGACCCAGATTCCCGAATCCATCATCACGTCAAAAGAGATCGACTTCGACGTCATGAAGCAGGCGCTCAATGTCGAAATCGAGCGCAACGACTGCATGCGTCTGCGCTTCTTCAAGGAAAAGGGCAAGATCAAGCAGTATTTCCTTGACAAATACGTGATTGACGACGTGCCCGTGCTCACCTTCAAAACCGAAGAAGAGCAGCTCGCGACCCTGACCGCCGACGCCCAGACCCCGATCCGCATGCTCAAGGACGAGACCTACCGCATCAAGTTCTTCCGCTCGTTCGACGGCCGCTGGGGCATCTACCTGTGCGTGCATCACCTCGTGATGGACAATGCCGCGTGCTTCACGTTCTTCAACGACCTGCTGGCGGTCTACGACCACCTGAAGGAAGGCGCGCCGATGCCGAAGCCGCTGGGCAAATTTGAAGACGGCATCAAGAAGGAGCTGGCGTGGATCGCCGACCCCGAAAACCTCAAGCGCGAAGAAAAAGCCTATGAGGAATACATCACCCGCGACGGCGAACCGACCTACATGGGCGTGGAAGGCCCGAAGTATCTGGAAGCCGAACGCAAAAAGAAGAAGGATCCGAACGTCAAGTACGTGTCGCTGTTTGACCCGATCCACGACAAGGCCGGTTTCAGCAAAAAGGTGATTCCCTATGAGGACAGCCAGAAGATCCTCAAGTTCATGGACGACAACGAAGTCGGCGGCGAATTGCTGATTCAGCTTGCCATGCGTCTGTTCCTGACCAAGATCAACAACCATGTGCTGGATTCCTATTTCATTCCGCTTTGCCCGCGCCGCCGCACCCTTTCGGAAAAGCGCTCGGGCGGCACCTATGCCGCGCCGCTGCCGTGGCGCATGGTGCTCAAGGATGAAGACACCTTCATGGACGCGATCCACCTGCTGCGCGAACAGCAGATGTGGGCCTTCCGCCACATGGACTACCCCTACCTTGAATACCGCAACCTGCAGCGCCGCGTGTTCAACTACGGCCCGGCCTCCGCGTCCAGCACGATGATGTTCTCGTGGTTCCCGCTGGAGGAAAACACGATGAACAACTGGGACTATGAGTTCGTCGGCTACGGCATCGGCCGCTACGTCATGGTGCTCTACACCTTCGCGATGAAGGACGTCAAGAACGGCACCATCAAGGTCACCTATCAGCATCGCACGCACTTCATTTCGGAAGAGGACATCGACCGCTTCCAGGACGGCGTGGAGCAGGTGCTGCGGATCGCCGTGGAAAACCCGCAGATCACCGTGGGCGAGCTGCTTGAAAAAGTTCAGGTCAAAGAATAAGAAACGGAGGATACATATATGGATAAGAAACTCGAAGCGATTATCGCCATCATTTCCGATTTTGTGGACGTCGATCCCGCAGAGGTCACCGTGGATTCCAAGCTGCGCTCCGACCTCGGCCTCAATTCGTTCGATTTCGTGAACATCGCCGTGGAAGTGGAACGCGAATACAACATCAAGATTCCCGACACGGACATTTCGCAGCTCAAGACGGTCGGCGACCTGCTCGCGCTTGTCGACAACATGCAGACCGTGTAACGCAAAAAAGGCTGAAAGAGAACGGCACGCGCCGTTCTCTTTTTGCGTGTCCGAGGCCGCGCCGCCGCGCAAGGTGCTATTTTCCCTCTTGCCCGCATACGATTCCCCGAAAGGGGAAATCTCAATGAAACGCACCGTCTGCCTGTCCGTCTGTCTGCTGCTGCTCGCCGCGCTGTGCGCCTGCGCGCGTTCGCCCGCCATGGATCTTTCGGGCTTTTTGCAAAGCCGCAGGGAGCTCGGCGCGCCGCTCGATCTCACGCGCCTTTACCGCACCGAAAGCGGGGCGGGGGAGCAGTTCTGGCTGCCGCTGGGCGACGCGCTGTCGCTGCGCCTGTTCGCCGCGGCCTCCGGCACGCTGTATGAAGGCCGCGTGCTGCTGCGGACGATGACCGCCGACGGAGCGGCGCTTCCGGTTACCGCCGCCGCGCGCAACGATTTCCGGCGCGAATGCGCGTTCACGCTGCGCGCGTTCTGCGGCGTGAGCGAAGAGGAAGCCGACCGGCTGCTGCGCGCGCTTTCGGTGTCCGACGCCGCTGCGGACGCCGCAGGTACGCTGACGACGCAGAGCGGGCCGTTTGCGCTCTCGCTGCAGGCGCACCCGCTGGAGCTCGCGTTTTCCGTGCGCGACACGCGCCTTCTGGCGCTGCCGACGGCCGCCGTACCCGAGAGCAGCCCGCTCTTCGGCGAAACCGTTGCCACCAGGCGCGAGACCGTACCGCATAAATAAAACAGGAAAAAACGCAAAAAGAGTTGACTTTTGCGGGAAAAAGGTTTAAAGTATCAGTTAGTGAATACAGAAGGTTGCATATTCCTGATGCAGACACACTGCGTAACAAAATATTTTGGCCGTGCGCCGGCTGAAAATAATTTGCTTACCCGTGGTAACCGACGAGGGAACACGTCCGAAGAGGCGGAGTTCATCCTCGTTTTTTCTTTTATCCGGCTGTATTCCGCAAAATCGAGCGCGCATGGGCGGCGGCGTATGTCCGCGCATGCAGGGAAAGGGGTTTATTCATGGGAGAAAACACGATCATCGAACTCAGAAACATCTCCAAGAAATTCGGTGACGAGGTGGTGCTCGACGACATCAGCCTCAACATCAAGGATAAGGAGTTCATCACCTTCCTCGGTCCGTCCGGCTGCGGCAAGACCACGATGCTGCGCATCATCGCCGGCTTTCTGGAAGCCGACAGCGGTCAGGTCATCTTTGAGGGCAAGGACATCGGCAGTCTGCCGCCGCACAAACGGCAGGTCAACACCATCTTCCAGCGATACCAGCTGTTCCCGCATCTGAACGTCTATGAGAACATTGCGTTCGGTCTGCGCAACCGCCGCATGAAGGAACGGGACATCAGCAAAAAGGTGGAGGAGATGCTCGCGCTCGTGAACCTCAAGGGCTTCCAGCGCCGCGATATCTCTTCGCTTTCCGGCGGCCAGCAGCAGCGCGTGGCCATCGCGCGCGCTCTCGCGGTCGATCCGCGCGTGCTTTTGCTGGACGAGCCTCTGGCCGCGCTGGACCTTAAGCTCCGCAAGGATATGCAGGTGGAGCTCAAGAACATCCAGAAGCGGCTGGGCATCACCTTCGTCTTCGTGACCCACGACCAGCAGGAGGCGCTTTCGATGAGCGACACCGTGGTCGTCATGAACGCGGGCAAGATCCAGCAGATCGGGTCGCCGATCGATATCTATAACGAGCCGAAAAACGCCTTTGTGGCCGATTTCATCGGCGAAAGCAATATTCTTGACGGCGTGATGCTCGACGACTTCAAGGCCAAGTTTTCGGGCGCTGTGTTCCAGTGCCTCGATAAGGGCTTTGCCGTCAACGAGCAGGTGGATATCGTTATCCGCCCCGAGGACGTCGACATCGTCCCGGTGGAAAAGGGCGAGATCATCGGCACCGTGACGAGCAACACCTTCAAGGGCATCCATTTTGAAATGATCGTCGATATCCAGAACTTCAAGTGGATGATCCAGACCACCGACTATTACCCCGTGGGCGAACGCATCGGCATCGAGATCGAGCCCGATGCCATCCACGTCATGAAGAAGAGCGAATACTCCGGCATGTTCGGCGATTACAGCTCGTTCTCCGACGAGATCGAACACCTGTCCGATATCGAGGAAGAGGAGGCGTGACGATGACGAAGAACACTGCGCTGAAACGGGTGGTCAGCGCGCCCTACCTCGTCTGGGCTGCGCTGTTCATCGTCGTCCCGCTGATCTTCGTGGTCTATTATTCGCTTGTTGACGCGGGCGGCGCCTTCACCCTCGACTACATCCGGTCCATCGGCCGCTACAAGGACATCATGCTCAACTCGATCTGGCTGGGCTTTGTGGCAACGATCATCTGCCTGCTGATCGCCTATCCGCTGGCCTATATCATGGCGCGCACCACCAGAAACGTGCAGCGCACCATGATGATGCTGGTCATGCTGCCGATGTGGATGAACCTGCTCATCCGGACCTATTCGCTGATGATTCTGCTGCAGGACACCGGCATCGTCAATTCGCTGTTTTCGTTTCTGCACCTGCCCGCGCGGCACATGATCAACACGCGCGGCGCCGTGATCCTCGGCATGGTGTATAACTACATTCCCTATATGATCTTGCCGCTGTATTCGATCATGTCGAAGATCGACTACGGTCTGGTGGAGGCTGCGCAGGACCTCGGCGCCAGCCGCACGGCCGTGCTGCGCAAGGTGATCCTGCCGCTGTCGCTGCCGGGCATCGCTTCGGGCTTCACGATGGTGTTCGTGCCGTCGGTCTCCACGTTCTACATCTCCAAAAAGCTCGGCGGCTCCACGTTCTCGCTGATCGGTGACATCATCGAAATGCAGTTCAAATCCGCCAACAACTATAACCTCGGCGCGGCGCTGTCGCTGATCCTCATGGTGCTCATTCTGCTGTGCATGGCGATCATGAACCGCTTCACCGGCGAAGACGACGACGGAGGTGTGCTGATATGAAAACAAAAATGTCTGCGCTCTCCAAGCTTTACATCGCCCTGATCCTGATCTTTCTTTATGCGCCGATCGTGGTCATGATCTTCTTTTCGTTCAACGCTTCGGTCAGCACCAGCGTGTTCAGCGGCTTTTCGCTGCGCTGGTATCAGTCGCTGCTGCATGACACGGGCACGATCAAGGCGCTCACCAACACGCTGCTTCTGGCGGTCACCTCGTCGCTGATCGCCACCGTTATGGGCACGGCGGCCGCGGTGGGCATCAACGCCATGAAGCGCAAATGGATCAAAAAGACGACGATGCACGTGACCAATATCCCGATGATGAATCCCGAAATCGTCACCGGTATTTCCATGATGCTGCTGTTTGTCTTTGCGGGCGCGCTGGTCCACAAGGACAACGTGCTCGGCTTCGGCACCATGCTGATCGCCCACATCACGTTCAACCTGCCCTATGTCATTCTTTCGGTGCTGCCCAAGCTGCGCCAGATGGATCCCCATCTGCCGGAGGCCGCCATGGACCTCGGCTGCACGCCGCTGCGCGCCTTTTTCAAGGTGACGCTGCCCACCATCAGCACCGGCATCACCACGGGCCTCATGATGTCGTTCACGCTTTCGCTCGATGACTTCGTAATCTCCTATTTCACCCAGGGCCCTTCGTTCGAAACGCTGCCGATCCGCATCTTCTCGATGACCAAAAAGCGCGTCACGCCCGACATGTATGCGCTTTCCACGCTGATCTTTGTGGCAATTCTGCTGCTGCTTGTGCTGCTCAATGTGTCGCAGGTCCGCGGCGAACGCAAGCTGCGCAACAAGCTGGACAAGGAGGGTGCCTGATGAAAAAGCTCTGTTATCTCTTCCTCGTCCTTGTTCTGTTCGCCCTTGCCGCCGTTTCCGCGTCGGCCTATGAGCACGAAGATTATTACAAGGGCGCCCAAAAGGGCGAGGTGCTCAACGTTTTCAACTGGGGAGAATATATCTCCGACAGCTATGAAGACGGCATGCTCGACGTCAACCGCGAATTTGAAAAGCTGACCGGCATCAAGGTCAATTACGTCACCTTTGAAAGCAACGAAGACATGTATGCCAAGATCAAGAACGGCGGCGTCAGCTATGACATCGTGGTACCCTCCGACTATATGATCGAGCGCATGGTGGACGAAAATCTTCTGCAGCAGTTCGACCCCAACGAGCTGCCCAACTACCACTATATCGACGAAAAATACAAGGGCATGTATTATGACCCCGACAACCGCTATTCGGTGCCCTATAACGTGGGCATGGTCGGCCTGATCTATAACACCAAAATGGTGGAGGGCACGCCCGACAGCTGGACGATCATGTGGGATGAAAAATACGCCGGCAAGATCCTGATGATCGACAACCCGCGCGACGCCATGGCGATCCCGCAAAAGATCCTGGGCTATTCCTTCAACGACCCCGACCTCAAGCAGCTCGACGACGTGGCGCAGATGCTGATCGACCAGAAGCCGCTGCTGCAAAGCTACGTTATGGACGAGGTGTTCAACAAGATGGAAAGCGGCGAAGCGGCCATGGTGCCCTATTACGTCGGCGATTACATCATCATGAGCGAAGTCAACCCCGACCTCGCCTTCGTCTATCCCAAAGAGGGGGTCAACATCTTTGTCGACGCCATGTGCATCCCGCGCTCGGCGCAGAACGTGGAAGCCGCCAAGAAGTATATCAACTTCCTGCTGGATCCCGAAATCGCGCTGAACAACGCGTGGTATATCGGCTATGCTTCGCCCAACACCGCCGTGGTGGAAAACGAAGACTATGCCGATTACGCCGAGAACCAGTATCTTTATCCCGATGAAGAACATATGCCCAACGTGGAATATTTCCACAATCTGCCGCAGGAAACGCTCAAGCACTATTCCGAGCTGTGGAACCAGATCAAGATGGCGGGCGGCACCGACCGTGACGTCTATATCGGCTTTGCCGCAACGGGCGTTGTGATCGTGGCCTATCTTGTCTGGCAATATGTGCGCAAGCGCCGCCGCGAGCACTGGTATAACTTCCCGGAGACCTGAAACAAGACAAATTCAACAAAAAAGAGGACGTCGATTTGGCGTTCTCTTTTTGTCAGAATGACGAATAATTCACAGTTTGTTTACAAAATAATCGGTCGTTTTTGTTACAATTACCATATATTTGTTTGTATCTCCACAAACAAGGAGGAAAACCGAATGAAGGAAGAAATCAAACGATACGGCCAGGAGGCCTATGACATCGTCTGCCACGCTGCCAATAAGATCGGTTCGCGTCTGCCGGGCACCGACGGTGAAGACAAGTTCCATCAATACATGGCGGGAAAGCTGCGCGAAATCGGCATCAAGCCGGTGGAAGAGCATTTCACCGTGGCGCCGCGCGGCTCCATCGGCGGGCTGCCCTATGCCGGTTATGCGGGCATCCTGATGAGCGTGCTGATCTATGTTGCGCTGGACAATCCCTCGGTCTGGTTCGCCATTTCCGCCATCGCGTTCGGCATGACGCTCTGGCTGATCTCCGACGTGTTTTTGTATCACACCTGGTTCGACGTGTTCTTTGACCATGAGATCTCGCAGAACACCTATGGCGAGCTGCTGCCCGAAGACGGCGAATATGACTATACGATCATGCTTTCGGCCCACACCGACACCAGCTGGACCTGGAAGCATTCGCTGCATACGTTCCGCTACCGCAAGAAATCGAACTATCCGCTCTGGGCGCTGCTTGCAACCATCGCGAAGGTCGGCTACGGCGCGGTATGCTATTTCTTCCTGGTCGGCATGTCCATCTTCATGGCGATTCTGGAAACGGGCGGCCTGTTCCACGCGCAGTGGGCGGCCGAGATCATCATGCGTCCTTCGTTCCAGAATTTCCTGGTTGCGCTGCATTTCATCCCCATCTTCACCGCCGTGGGCTGCGTGTTCGTCGCCATCTGGAACGACCCGCACCGCCGCAACGCTTCGCCCGGCGCCATGGATAACGCCACGGGCATTGCGCTGGCCTATGAAGTGACCAAGTATTTCAAGGAGCATCCCGAACAGATGCCCAAGCGCTGCCGCATCATCGACATGAACATCGGCTCCGAGGAATCCGGTCTGCGCGGCTCCATCGATTTCACCCGGATGCATAAGGGCGAAGAGATCCTTGAAAAGTGCTGGAACATCAACATCGACTCCGTGGCCGACGCCGACCATTTTGAAGTCATCAACGGCGACACGTGGCAGTTCACGCGCTTCGACAAGGATCTGGAAAAGATGTTTGTTGACACGTTCACCGAAAAAGGCATCGTTTCCAAAACCAAGGGCTACGCGATGAAGAACCCCGTGGGCGGCTGCGACAGCACCCCGATGACCCGCGCGGGCATCAAGAGCGTCACCTTTGCGGCGCAGAACCCCACACTTACCTATTATTATCACACCTGGCGCGACAAGCCGGAACGCATTGACCCCGACACGGTTGCGCTCGGCTTTGACTGCGTGCTTTCGGTCATCGACAAGATCGACAAGTTCCAGCAGGAACACGGCTTCAACGGCGTGAATAACTGAGAAAAAGGCGCCCAAGGCGCCTTTTTCTAATTCGGAATTATTCACCGGAGGTGATCTCATGCCTACACCCGAAGCGATCCGAGCAGCTCTCTTTTCCCTGCAGGATCAGCCCTACCGTGACTTCACCGCAAAGCTGATCCCCGACGTGGACCCGGCAACGATTATCGGCGTGCGCGCGCCGGCGTTCCGCAGGGCGGCAAAGGAGATCTACAGGGCGGGGGAGAACGACGCCTTTCTGCGTCAGCTCCCGCACGCCTATTATGAAGAAACGAACCTCCACGCATATCTGGTTTCGCAGGGGAAGGACTTTGACGCCGTGGTCCGCGGCCTTGACGATATTCTGCCCTATATCGACAACTGGGCGTCGTGCGACAGTATTCGGCCTCCGGTGTTTGCCAAAGAGAAAGCGCGGCTGTTTCCGGTCTGTCAGCGTTGGCTGAAAAACGAACACCCCTACACGGTGCGGTTCGCCATGGAAATGCTGATGACCCACTTTCTTGACGACGCGTTCACACCGGAGGTCAACGACCTTGTTGCGGCGGTGGAAAGCGACCATTACTACGTCCGGATGATGCAGGCGTGGCACTTTGCCACGGCGCTCGCCAAACAGTGGGACGCCACGCTGCCGCTTCTGACGGAGCACAGGCTTGCCCCGTGGGTACACAACAAGACGATCCAGAAAGCGCGGGAAAGTTACAGAATCACGCCGGCGCAGAAAGCTCTGCTGCATAAGCTGAAAGTCAAATAAAAGAATCCGCCGTCGGGAACCCTCCCGCGGCGGAGATTCTTTTTTTAAACAATGCAACTGCGCAATGCGCACTGTGCACTCACAGATGCGCTTTTACGTCACGCTCATAATGTCCGCTGTCCTGGAAGCCGATCTGCGTCTGCTGCCGTTCGCCCCATTTTTCGGCGATCTCCTCATAGCTGTCCGTCTTCACCTTCGCGCGCCAGAAGCCGTCCTTGCTGCCGAACAGGCACCAGTCGCTGCTCCACATGCCGTGGCCCGTGGCCTTGTAGGTCCAGAGCATCCAGCTGTAGCCGGCCTTGTTCATCGTGGAGAAGCAGTTGTCCCAGGTCGTCTTCTTGTGCGGATAGAACTCGCCCATGAGCAGCGGCGTATTCAGATAATAGAGCCGCGTCAGCCAGACGAAGAGGTTGAAGATGAAGTTGGAGTTCTGATAGAAGTGGACCTGATAGACCATGTTGGTCCAGCCCTTGTAGATCTTGTGCGGCACGCCCGCGGCGGTCCAGATGCACTCCACCGAAATCGCGTGATCGGGGTCTGCGGCACGGACGGTGTTGTAGAGGCGGGTGTAAATCTTTTCGTTGTTGATCCGGCGGACGAGCCCGTTTTCCGGGACGTCGCACATCGGCTCGTTCAAAAGGTCATACATTGCGACGGCCGGATTGCCTCTGTACCGGGACGCGATCGCCGTCCAGAGCTCGTCGGTCAGTGCGCGGTAGCGTTCGCCCTGTTCGGTGTCGTCAAAGAGCCCCACGCTGGTGCCCTTGCCGCTGTGGGGCGCGTCGCTCTGGTAGCCCACGGCGCCGTGCAGATCCAGGATTACATAAAGTCCGCGCCTGCCGCATTCCTCCACGACCCAGTCAAGGCGAGAGAAGTCCCATTCGCCTTTGTCGTTGAGGATCTTGCGCCCGTTGTCGTCATAATAGAAGTTGCGGAACCAGAAGGGGACGCGGACGCAGTTGAAGCCCATTGCCTTGATGTTGTCAAGGTCCCATTCGGTGATAAAGTTGTCCATGTAGGTGTTCATCAGCGCATAGGCCTTCTCTTCGCCGAAGCGTTCGGTCAGCGTCGTGAGGACCTCGTAATGGTCGCTCGCCTCCTCATAGGGGTTGAGCCAGTCCTCCCAGATCATCCACGCGCCGAGGTTCACGCCCTTGAGCTGGATTTTTTCGTTCCGGCGGTTGACAAGCCAGCGCCCCTGCGCGGTCAGAAAATCGTTCGCGTCGAAGGCGTCCTCGTTCTCCGGGGAGGCAGAAATCGTCGTTGCGGCGGCGGGCAGCACGCACGGCAGGACGATCAGAAGACTCAGCAGCAGGCAAAGCAATCGTTTGGGTTTCATCGTAATCGCTCCTTTCGGTTTGCTGCTTCCATTATAGTACAAATTGCAGAAAAGTCAAATCCTTATTGCAAATACTCCCGCAGACCCTGTGCGCGTTCCTCCAGCTCGCTCTTTTCTTCATACAGCACGCGCAGCACCTTGTTCAGCCGCTGGACCTCGCCCGCGTTTGCCGCGTGCAGCGCCTGCCGCAGCCGGCGGCGGTTCCGGTCGATCACGCGCTTCTGCACCGCGATGCAGTGCTCATACTGCAACTAAAGCTCGCCCATGCCGTTCACTGCCTCATCTCCTCTGCGCACGGGCCGAACAGCAGCTCGTTCACGCCGAGCCCCAGCGTTTTGCAAAGGGCGCTCAGTTCGGTCATCATCATCCGGCGGCCGTCGCTTTCCAGCAGCCGCATCCGTTCCTGCGGGATTCCGGCGCGGCGGGAAACTTCGCCGAGGCTGAGGCGCTGCCTGCGCCTTGCGTTCTGCAGTCTTGCGCCGATGCCGTCCAGCGCCTCCAGCGCAAAGGCGCCGCGGTCGGCCTGCTGCAGCGTTTCGTGCGCCTCGCTGCGAAAGGCGTCGTCGAACCGGTAATCGACCGCGTATTTCAGCCGGTCGTAAATCGTTTTGTGGATCCGGTCCATCCGGCGGAAGACGGTTGAGCGGTCCAGACCGATCAGCTGCGCAATCTCTTCCGCGCTTTTGCCGCGGTACCAGTGCAGGCGGATCAGCAGCCGGTCCTGTTCGTTGAATTCTTCGCGGATCACCCGGCGCACAAGGGCCTGCAGCGCGTCCCGTTGCTGCGCCTGCCTGCGCAGATCGTCTGCCGCCGGCGCCGAGGGCCGTTCGTTGTAATAGACTTCGTTCCGTGTGGTCATAGTTTGTCGTTTGCTCCTTTCCGTTCGCTGTCCGGTAGCCGGAAACCAGAGGGGTGTCCGTAAAAGGGTGCGAAATTCCCTGACGCAAACAGAACAAATGTTCGGTTTACGCTTCAATTTTAGCCGATTTTTCCGCGTTTGTCAATCGGTCAAGGCTGTTTTTTCGGGCAAAAAAAGCTAAGTACGTTTTATCGGTTCCTGTTTTCGGCGCCGCGGCGTTCGTTTAAAGCAGAATTCAGGTTCGCGTTCTATACTGCCTGCAAAGATTTTTCAGTTTTCGCTTGCATTTTGCGCCGGGATGGTATAAAATAGTTAAGTCTATCACGTCCGACCGGACGAATAAGAAGCAAAGGATGAATCATCAATGGCGAAACAGGAAAAAAGCAAGGCCGAACTTTACCGCGCCGAGCGCAAGGCACGGCTGCAGAAGGCCGCCAAGCGCAACAAGAAAAAGCCCATCAGCCCCGAAACCGGCAAACGGATCGGCAAGGCGATCGGCGTCATCGTTCTCGTCGCGCTCGTGGCCGTCATCGCGTTGTTCGTGGTCAACTATACCGGCCTGATTGAAAAGAGCACCACCGCCGTCACCGTCGGCGAAGAGAAGATCTCGCAGGCCGAATACGGCTACTACTACAACCAGGGCTACAACATGGCCAACCAGTATGCCTCCTACGGCTACGACATCGGCTACGATACCAACAAGCTGCCCGACCAGCAGGAATACTCCGGCATGTTCGGCACGATCGAAGACTTCCCCGAGGATCAGACTCCGATGTGGACCGATTTCTTCGCCTATTATGCGCAGAACTCCCTCAAGCAGATCAAGTCCGGCGTGGCCGAAGCGAAGAAGCTGGGCCTCGAGCTTGATGACGGCGATCTTGCCGAGGTGCAGTCCTCCATCGATTCGCTGAAATCCTCCGCCAGCAGCAACGGCTATTCCCTCAACGCCTATCTGCGCGCCTCCAACGGCAAGGGCGTGAACGAAAAGCTCTATCGTCAGATTCTGGAAGAGCAGGCGCTCTATCAGAAGCTGGACGAGACCAAGACCGACGAGCTGAAGGCCGCCGTCACCGCCGAGGAAGTGGAAACCGAATACAACGCCAACACCGAAGCCTACGGCGTCGTGTCCTACCGCAGCTATGCCGTTGCCGCAGAGCAGGAGGAAGTGAAGCCTGAACCGGCCGAGGACGCCGATGCCGCCGAGGGTGAAGAGACCGCCGAAGCCGCCGAGCCGACCATGGAAGTCACCGAAAAGACCATGGCCGACGCCAAGGCGAAGGCCGACAAGATTGCCGCCGCCAGGAGCGAATCCGAATTCCTCGCCGCCGTGGCCGAAGCCGCCGGCGACAAGAAATATGCAACAGACGACAGCCTGACGCTGCATGAGAATCAGTCCAGCGAGACCATCTCCAACAGCGACAGCGAGCTTGCCTCGTGGCTGTTCAGCGACGAAGCCGTGGCCGGCGCCACCAAGGTGACCGAACAGGCAAACACCGGCTACACCGTCTATTACGTGACCGACGCCGTGCACAAGCCGGGCGACAGCCTGACCTATTCCGTGCGTCACATCCTTGTCAAGTTCCCCGAAGATAACGCATCCGACGACGCGGAAGCGGCCGAGGATTCCGCCGAAAAGACCGAGGACGTCGTGGAGGTCCCGGCGCTCGACAAGAAAGCCTACGACGGCGTGAAGATCGTCCTCGACGTGGACGGCGAGACCGCCAAGGATAAGGCGACCTACCTCAAGGCACAGAACATTCTGGTGGAATATCTGGAAGGCGAACACACGGCCGAAGCGTTCGGCAAGCTCGCCAAGAAGTATTCCGAAGACAGCAACGCAGAGCAGGGCGGCATTTATGAGGACGTCCCGATGGGTCAGATGGTCAGCGAGTTTGAATCGTGGGCCGCGAACAGCAAGAGAAAGGCCGGCGACGTCGGCATCGTGGAAACCCAGTTCGGCTATCACGTGATGTACTTCGAAGGCAGCAAGACCGTTGCCTGGGACGACGCCGTGCGTGAAGCGATCGCGCACCCGCAGGCCGACGCCTATATGGCTGACCTTGCCAAGGCCGACAGCGTTGCCGTGACCGTCGTGAGCGAAAAAGCGCTCGCAAAGGTGGAAGCCGCCATGCTGAAGCTGGCGCGCAACGCCATCCGCAACGCCGCCAGACAGGCGTCGAGCTACTGATCCCCTCAATAAAGCACAACATCCGCCCGAGGCTGACGCCCCGGGAGGTTTTTTGTTTGCCCGACGCTCGCGCACAGCCCCAAAGCGCTCCATACAAACAGCGGTGTCTCGCGCGCACGCGCGCGTAATAGATTCTTTCTTTCATTCTTTTCATTCTTACATTCTTTATATGTGTTCATCTGTTGTTCGTCTGTTGTTCATCTGTTGTTCACTTGCCGTTCGCCGAAGGGCCGCAACCCCAGCCGCTGCGCGGGAAATCCGCTTGATTTTGCTGTTCGTTTTCCCGCGTCACAATAAAAAGTAAAGCAATCGTAAGGGCGGCGCAAATAAGGGATCATATAGCCGCAGCGGCGCGCTTATTTGTAAAATACTGCGTTGCAGGGGACGGATATCCGCCAGGATGATCCGCCCCCCGCGCCTTGTCTTTCGCAAAAATCACATCCGCTGCGGTGCAAAGCAGTTTTTTGCCTGATATTTTTTGTCCGAACAATCTGAACGGCACAGGGTAATCCTGACGGATACCCTGTGCCGTTTGGGCAGT
>JAEEUW010000041.1 GCA_016290665.1 Clostridiaceae bacterium
AAAAAGTGGCGGAAAAACGAAAAAAATCGCAAAAAAGCCCTTGCAAAACCGCGCAGGATTCAGTATAATGATAGTTAATAAACTATGGGCTTTTCGTGAGCGCTTTTTTGAAAGGAGTTGCCGGTTTTGCAAAAGAATGCCGCTAAACAATCGGGCAGGGTCAAGCCGAAGCACAGCATCCTGCTGCTTTTGCTGATTCTGGCGTTCGTCGGCGTCATCGCCGTCGGCTGCATCATGAACTACGTGCAGGCCGCGAACAACAACAGGCAGGCGACCGAGCTGCAAAGCGAGGTCAGCGAACTGAAAAAAGAAAACGAAGAGCTGCAGCGTTTTCTGGAAGACGAAAACCACGATGAATACTATGAAAAGATCGCCCGCGAGGAGTATAACTACGCCAAGCCCGGCGAGCGCGTGTTCTACGATTCATCGTTTGGCAACAAGAAATAAGGAAGGTTCGCGTCTGTATGCTTGAAGTCGGTCAAATCCTGGAAGGAAAAGTCACGGGTCTCACGGGGTTCGGCGCCTTTGTCGCGCTCCCGGAGGGCAAAAGCGGCATGGTCCACATCTCGGAGGTCTCCAACGTCTTTGTCAAGGAGATCAAGGATCATCTCACCGAAGGGCAGGACGTCCGCGTGAAGATCATCGCCATCGGCGACGACGGCAAGATCAGCCTTTCCATCAAAAAGGCCGCCGAAGCCGAGCAGCCCGCGCCGCCGCGTCAGCGGCCGCGGCCCCAGCGCCGCAGCGCGCCGAACGTCTGGCAGGGCCAGGCCAAAAAGGCGCCGACGGAAAACATGTCTTTTGAAGATATGATGGCGCGTTTCAAGCAGACCAGCGACGAAAAAATGGCCGATCTCCGCCACGCGGGCGACCAGAAGCACGGCGGGTATTCCCGCCGCGGCAGAGGCGGCAACTGAATCACGCACGAAGCAGTCGTTGATCCGGCTGCTTTCTTTCTTTGCAAACTTGTGACAAAAGTGTCAAAGATTATGGAAAGGCGAGGTTTTTTCGTCTTTTTTCTTTACAAGAGATCATAACTCTGTTATAATCAACAAGATATTTATTCAAATGGGGGAGTTTGTAATGAACCGTTTGTTCAAAAAAAGCTGTGCGTGGCTGCTCGTGCTGACGCTGCTGGTTTCTCTGTTCGCGCTGACCGCGTCCGCCGCCGGCAGCACCAAAGTGCCCACGGTCTATCTCGGCGGCTACGGCGGACAGATCCTTGCCGACCGGACCGATTATCAATCGGAGCAGTTGTTCCCGGCCAACATTCCGGAGGACTTTGCTTCCACGGTGGTCGACCGGATCAAGGTGCCGCTGCTCAAGGGCGCAACGCTCAATCAGTGGGATGACTTCCACCGCGAGGTGATCGACCTGACGGTCGGCATCTACGGCAGCTTTGCGCTGGACAACAACGGCGAAGCCTCCGACGGCTCCGGCCACCCGGCCTATGAGCATACCTATCCGCTGGCTGAAAACAAGGCGGACAGCTATGACCTTTATTCCTACTGGTTCGAATACGACTGGCGGCTCGACCCGTTTGAAAACGCAAAGCTGCTCAGCGAATACATCGACGCCGTCTGCGCCGCCACCGGCCATGAGAAGGTCAACCTGATCGGCCGCTGCCTCGGCGTGAACGTCATTCTGGCCTATGTGCAGACCTACGGCTATGACAAGGTGGATCAGCTCGTTTGCAGCGCCGCCGGCTTTGACGGCTTTGAAAGCATCGGGCCGCTGTTCTCGGGCGACATGGATTTTGACCCCGACGCGATCCCCGATTATCTGGACAACGTCGGCAGAATGCAGCTCGTCGGTCCCGACGGCAACCCGACGTTCGATCTGGTCATCACGCTGCTGGAGGTGCTCAACGCCGCCAAAACGCTCAACATTGTCGAATCGGTGTTCGATCACTATCTGCTTCCCGAATTCAAGCAGTACATCCTGCCCGAGGTGATGCGCAAGTCCTTCGCAACGCTGCCGGGCTTCTGGAGCTTCATCGGCGAGGAGCACTATGAAGAAGCAAAAAAAGTCATCTTCGGCGGTTATGAGGATCAGTACGCCGGCATCATCGAAAAGGCGGATCGCTATCATTACAACGTCATGCTGAAGGCGAAGGAGCTCATTCTGAACGGCATTGAAGCGGGCGTGGAGACCTATATCATCGCCAAATACGGCTCCCGCATGGTGCCGATCATCAAGGAAGCCGAGACGCAGAGCGATTCCACCGTCTTCACCTCCAACAGCTCGCTGGGCGCCACCACCGCGCCGCTTTACGGCGCCTTCTCCGATGAGTTCGTCCGCGGCGTCATGACGGCCAACGGCGGCAAGTATCTTTCGCCCGACCGCCAGATCGACGCGTCCACCTGCCTGCTGCCCGATCATACCTGGTTCATCAAGAATCTCTATCACCACGAAGTGCCCGACGCCATGGAAGCGATGATGGCGGCAATTCTGGACTTCGACGGCTATACCACGATCTATGATCTGGAGGACTATCCGCAATACCTTGTGTTTGATCACGAAACCGGCCGGATCACGCCGATGCAGCAGGACGAGCCGCCCCTGCAGGCGCCGAAGTATTCCTTCTTCAAAAAGCTGATCGAACTGTTCAAGCTGATCTTCCGGATGCTGAAAAACCGTTGAATCCCTGTTTCAGAGCAACCGAACCTGCCGGCAGCGGCAGGTTCTTTTTCGATGAATATGAACATTCTGTAAACAATCGGCCGGACGTTTGACTTTAGCATGCTAATGTGTTAACATAACAAAGTACAAAATCGAACAAAGGGGGCTTTCCCGGGTGTCACCGTATCATAACCCCGCCATGAAGCGGCTGTATGAAGCGATTCTTTCGCTGCAGAATGAAGACGAATGCGCGCGGTTTTTTGAGGATCTGTGCACGATCCGCGAGCTCATGGACATGGCGCAGCGGCTGGAAGCGGCCGCGCTGCTGGATCAGAAGATGAGCTATCAGTCTATCGCGCAGCAGGTGAAGATCAGCACGGCCACCATCGGCCGCGTGAGCAAGTGCCTCAACTACGGCGCGGGCGGCTACCGCCTTGCGCTGGACCGGCGCAAAGAAAAGGAAGAACAGTCATGAGTCAGACCAGAAAAGGGGCGGCCGCCGTGTCGGACGCGCTGTGCGCCCTCTATGAAAACAACGGCTACACGCAGTACGTGATGAGCAAATTCGAAGCGTATGACCTCTATGTGCGCAACAAGGATTTTCTGATCTCCGACAGCGTGATTACCTTCACCGACCTGGGCGGGCGGCTGCTGGCGCTCAAGCCCGACGTGACGCTGTCCATCGTCAAGAACAGCAAGGACATCCCGCACTACGTGCAGAAGGTCTATTATCAGGAGAACGTCTACCGCATCTCCAAGGGCACGCGCAGCTTCCGCGAACTGCCGCAGACCGGCCTTGAGTGCATGGGCGAAATCGACGCCTACTGCCTGTTCGACGTGATCCGCCTTGCGTGCCTGAGCCTTGCGGCCATCAGCGACGACTATGTGCTCGATCTGTCGCATCTGGCTCCGGTCAGCGCCTTGTTCGCGCGGCTCGATTTGCCGAAGCCGTCGCGCGACGCCATGCTCAAATGCATCGGCGAAAAGAACCTGCACGAGCTGCACGCGCTTTGCAAAGAGGCCGGTCTCGACGGGACCGCCGCCGCGCAGCTGGCCCTGCTCGCTTCCTGCGCCGGCCCCGCCGGGCAGGTGCTGCCGGCGCTCAGGGCGGCGTTCACGGACGCGGGGAGCCGGGCGGCCTTTGCCGAATTGGAAACGGTGCTCTCGGCGCTGGCGGACGCCGGTCTCGGTGAACGGATCCGGCTCGATTTTTCCGTCATCAGCGACATGAAGTATTACAACGGCTTTGTGTTCAAGGGCTTCGTGCGCGGCGTGCCGAACAGCGTGCTCTCGGGCGGGCAGTATGACCCGCTGATGCGCCGCATGGGCCGCGCGGACGGCGCGGTCGGCTTTGCGGTCTATTTTGACGAGGTGGCGCGCCTGTTTGCCGACGACGCGCCGTTCGATCTGGACACGCTGCTGCTCTATGACGACAGCGTGCCGCTGCAGACGCTGGAACGCACGCTGCAGCAGCTGCGGGCCGACGGCACGCAGGTGGGCGCTCAGCGCAGCTGTCCCGATTTCCTGCGTTGCCGGCGTATTCTGAAACTGGAAAACGGCGAGGTGAAAACGGTCTATGAACATGCTTAACGTTGCGCTGCCCAAGGGCCGCCTCGGCGAAAAGGCCTACGCCATGCTGGAACGGGCCGGGTTTCCCTGTCCGTCGATCAAAGAGCCCAACCGCAAGCTGATTTTTGAAAACGAAGCGGCGGGTGTGCGCTATTTCTGGGTCAAGCCCTCCGACGTCGCCATCTACGTGGAGCGCGGCGCGGCCGACCTCGGCATCGTGGGCAAGGACATCCTGCTGGAGCAGGAGCCGGACGTTTATGAGCTGCTCGACCTCGGCATGGGCAAATGCCGCATGGCCGTGGCGGCCAGACGCGGCTTCCGCGACGACCGGCGCCGTACGCTGATCGTGGCGACGAAATTCACCAACATCGCCTCGCGCTACTACGCGTCGCTGGGGCGCGACATCGACATCATCCACCTGAACGGCTCCATTGAGCTGGCGCCGATTCTGGGGCTCTCCGACGTGATCGTGGACATTGTGGAAACGGGCACGACGCTCAGAGAAAACGATCTGACGGAGCGCGAAACGATCGTGCCGATCAGCGCGCGCCTGATCGCCAATAAGGCGAGCTATAAATTCCAAAACGCCGCGATCAGCCAGATCGTGCGCAGCATGGAAACCCAACTGGAGGAAACGACATGATCCGCATTCTGAAATACGGCGAAGTTGCCGCCGACGAGGTGTTTGCCCGCGTGCAGCCCACCGTGGACGTCAGCGCCGTGGTGCGCGACATTCTGCAAAACGTGAAGGAAAACGGCGACAAGGCGCTGTTTGACTATTGCGAAAAGTTCGATCACGCCGTTCTCAGCGAGCTGCAGGTGACGAAGGCGGAGATCGACGAGGCGCTGAGGCTCGTGGAGCCGCGCTTCCTGGACATTCTGGAAAAGGCGGCGGCGAACATCCGCAGATTTCACCAGCGTCAGGTGCGTAACTCGTTCATCCTCAACGACACGGACAGCGTCGTCATCGGCCAGAAGGTGATCCCCGTGGACCGCGCCGGTCTTTACGTGCCGGGCGGCACGGCGGCCTATCCATCCACGGTGCTGATGGACGCGATTCCGGCGAAGATCGCCGGCGTGAAAACCGTCGTCATGGTGACCCCGCCGAACAAAGAGGGGAAGGTCAACCCCGTGATCCTTGCCGCGGCGCACACGGCCGGGATCGACCGCATCTTCAAGGTCGGCGGCGCGCAGGCGATCGCCGCGCTGGCGTTCGGCACCGAGAGCATTCCGAAGGTCGACAAGATCGTGGGCCCCGGCAACGCCTTTGTGGCCGAAGCGAAAAAGCAGGTGTTCGGCACGGTGTCGATCGACATGATCGCCGGCCCGAGCGAAATCCTGATTGTGGCCGACGGCGAAAGCAACCCGCGCCACGTGGCGGCCGATCTGCTCTCGCAGGCGGAGCACGACAAGCTCGCGTCCGCGGTGCTGGTCACCGATTCCCTGGCTCTGGCCGGGCAGGTGCAGCAGGAGCTGGAACGTCAGATCCCGCTGCTTGCGCGCGCCGAAATTGCCCGCGCGTCGATCGACAACAACGGCAAGATCATCGTGGCCGACGACCTGATGCGCGCCATCGATATTGCCAATGAGCTTGCGCCCGAGCATCTGGAGCTCTGTGTGGCGCAGCCGTTCGATTACCTCGACAAGATCCGCCACGCGGGCTCGGTCTTCATGGGCCGCTATTGCCCCGAGGCGTTGGGCGATTATTTTGCCGGCCCCAACCACACGCTGCCCACCGGCGGTACGGCGAAGTTCTCTTCGCCTCTTTCGGTGGACGACTTTGTGAAGAAAACGCAGTATACCTATTACACCAAAGAGGCCCTTGCGCGCGTGGCAGAGGACGTTGCCTGCTTTGCGGTGCAGGAAGGCCTGACCGGCCACGCCAAAAGCGCGCTGAGCCGCTTTGAGGAGATCTGATATGAGCCGATTTCTTTCCGGCCGCCACAAGTCGCTGGTGCCCTATACCCCGGGTGAACAGCCGACGCAGCGGCAGTATATCAAACTGAATACCAACGAATCTCCCTTCCCGCCCTCGGAAAAGGCAGTGCTCTTTGCCTCCGAGGCGGCCAGGAAGCTGGAGCTGTATCCCGACCCGACCTGCGGAGCGCTGCACGCGGCCTTTGCCGGGCGCTGCGGTGTGGAGCCGCACGAGGTGCTGATGACCAACGGCTCGGACGAGATTCTGTACTTCGCGTTCCTTGCGTTCTGCGACGACCGGCACCCGGCGGCCTTTGCCGATATCACCTACGGCTTTTACAGCGTGTTTGCCGATCTGCTGCACGTGCCCTATACGCTGATTCCGCTGCGCGACGATTTTTCAATTGACCCGGAGGATTACGTCGGCCTCGGCAAAACGATCTTTCTGGCCAACCCGAACGCGCCCACGGGGCTGGCGCTCAGCCCGGACGCGGTGGAACGCATCGTGCGCGGCAACCCGAACAACGTGGTCGTGGTGGACGAAGCCTATGTGGACTTCGGCGCCGAAAGCGCGGTCGGTCTGATTCACAAATACGACAATCTGCTGGTGACGCAGACGTTTTCCAAATCGCGCTCCATGGCGGGCGCGCGGCTCGGCTGCGGCATCGGCTGCAAGGACCTGATTGCCGACCTCAACACGATCAAGTATTCCATCAACCCCTATAACATCAACCGCATGACGATGGCCGCCGGCCTCGGCGTGCTGGCCGATGAGGAGTACACCCGCCAAAACTGCCGCGCCGTGGCGGAAACGCGGACGATGACGACCGAAGCGCTGCGCCAGCTGGGCTTTTCGGTGCTCGATTCCAAGGCGAATTTCGTCTTTGCCAAGGCCGGCTGGATCGGCGGAAAAGACCTGTATCTGAAGCTGAAGGACCGCGGCGTGCTGATACGCCATTTTGAAACGCCGCGCCTCAAGGACTATAACCGGATCACGATCGGTTCGCGCGAACAGATGCGCGCGCTGCTGCTCGCGATCGAAGCGATCAGGGAGGAACTGAAATGAGAACAGCAAACGTCAACCGCACCACCGGCGAGACCGAAATCCGGCTCGGCCTGAATCTGGACGGCACCGGCCGCAGCGACGTGCAAAGCGGCGTCGGCTTCCTTGACCATATGCTCACGCTGTTTGCAAAGCACGGCAGGTTTGACCTCGTGCTGCAGTGCCGCGGCGACGTGGAGGTGGACGACCACCACTCCGTGGAGGATATCGGCATCGCGCTGGGCCAGGCGTTCCGCGAAGCGCTGGGCGAAAAGCGCGGCATCGTGCGCTACGGGTTCTTCCTTTTGCCGATGGACGAAGCGCTGATCCAGTCGGCGGTCGATCTTTCCGGCCGCAGCTATCTCGGCTTCTCGGTGCCGATGCCCACCCAGAAGGTCGGCACGTTCGACACCGAGCTGGTGGAGGAATTCTTCCTCGGCTTTACCCGCAACCTCGGCTGCAGTCTGCACATCCGCTCGCTGGCCGGCTCCAACACGCACCACATCATCGAGGGCGTGTTCAAGTGCGTGGCCCGCGCGCTGAAGGACGCCGTTTCGGTCGACCCGGCGCTGGGGAACGAGATCCCCTCCACGAAGGGAGTGCTCTGATGGTCGCCGTTATCGATTACGGCGTGGGCAACCTGTTTTCGCTGCGCTGCTCGCTGGAAAAGCTCGGCGCCGACGTGGTCGTTACGGGCGACAGGGCGGTAATCGAAAGCGCCGACCGGGTGATTCTGCCCGGCGTGGGCGCGTTCCGCGACGCGCGCCGCAAGCTGCGCGACACCGGGCTTGACAAAGTCGTGTGCGCGCTTGCCGCGCAGGGCAAGCCCATGCTCGGCATCTGCCTCGGCATGCAGCTGCTGTTTGAAAAAAGCTATGAATTCGGGGAATACGACGGCCTCGGTCTGCTGCGCGGCAGCGTGCGGCCGCTGCAGGGCGTCGTCCCCGCCGATTATAAGATTCCGCAGATCGGCTGGAACGCGCTGCGCTTTCGCAGGGAAAGCAGTCTGTTCCGCCACATCAAGGACGGCGACTACGTCTATTTCGTCCACTCCTATTACGCCGCGGACTGCGCGGACAGCCTGATCGCCGACTGCGATTACGGCGTGCCGGTTACGGCGGCGGTGCAGAAGGGGAACGTCTTCGGCTGCCAGTTTCACCCGGAAAAGAGCGGCGACGTCGGCCTTGCGATCCTGCGCGCGTTCTGCTTTGAGGAGGCGGCCGTATGATCCTGTTTCCCGCCATCGACCTTTATGAAGGCAAGGCCGTGCGGCTGCTGCGCGGCGACTATAACCGGATGACCGTCTACAGCGAAGACCCGCCCGCCGTTGCGCTCGATTTCAAAGCGCAGGGCGCGACGCATATCCATCTGGTGGACCTGGAGGGCGCCAAAAGCGGCACGACGCCGAACTTTGAAACGGTCTGCGCCGTCAAGGAAAAAAGCGGCCTGTTTTGCGAAATCGGCGGCGGCGTCCGCAGCATGGAGACCGTGGAACGCTATCTTGCCGCCGGAATCGACCGCGTGATTCTCGGCACGGCCGCCGTGCAGGACGAGGCGTTTTTGTGCGACTGCGCCGCAAAGTACGGCGACAGAATCGCCGTCGGCGTGGACCTCAAGGACGGCTTTGTTGCCATCAAGGGCTGGCTCGAGACCAGCGACCGCGACGCGTTCTCGTTCTGCGGACGGATGCAGCAGCTCGGCGTCAGAACGCTGATCTGCACCGATATCTCCAAGGACGGCGCCATGCAGGGCGCCAACGTGGCGTTGTATCGTGAACTGTCGGAGCGCTTTTCCTTGCAGATCGAAGCCTCGGGCGGCGTGTCGAGTCTGGAGGACGTGCGCCGTCTGCGCGCGCTGGACCTTTACGGCGCCATCATCGGCAAGGCCTATTATACCGGCGCGATCAACCTGAAAGAAGCATTGGAGGCGGCAAAATGATCACAAAGCGCATCATACCCTGCCTGGACGTCAAGGACGGCCGCGTGGTCAAGGGCGTCAACTTTCAGGGCCTCAGCGACGTCTCCTCGCCGGTGGAGCTGGCAAAGTTCTACAGCGCCTGCGGCGCAGACGAGCTTGTATTTTATGATATTACGGCGTCCGCCGAGGGCAGACGGCTCTTTTCCGATATCCTGACTGAAACGGCAAAAGAGGTGTTTATTCCGCTCACCGTGGGCGGCGGCATCAATACGCTTGACGATTTTGACCGCGTGCTCAAGTGCGGCGCGGACAAGGTCAGCGTCAACTCCGGCGCAATCCGCAACCCCGAGCTGATCGAAGCGGCTGCCAAACGCTACGGCAGTCAGTGCGTCGTGCTCTCGGCCGACGTCAAGCGCGTGGACGGCGTCTTCCGCGTCTTCGCCAGGGGCGGCCGCGAAAACACCGGCATGGAGGCGATCGAATGGATCCGCAGCGGCGTGGAGCGCGGGGCGGGGGAGATCGTGCTCAACTCCATCGACACCGACGGCGTGAAGCAGGGCTTCGACCTTGAAATGCTCGCGCGGGTGTGCGAGGTCGTGCAGGTGCCCGTCATCGCCTCGGGCGGCGCGGGCTGCATCGACGATTTTATCCAACTGTTTCAAACGCTGCCGGGCGTGGACGCGGGGCTTGCCGCGTCGATCTTCCATTTCGGCGAAGTGAAAATCCGCGACCTGAAGCTGGCCATGGCAAAAAGCGGCATCCCGGCGCGGATTTAAGAAGAAGAAAGGTGATTATATGCTGAATATCGACGACCTGAAGTTTGACGAAAAGGGCCTCATTCCCGCCGTCGTGGTGGACGCGCGCACAAAGCGCGTGCTGACCCTCGCCTATATGAACCGCGAAAGCCTCGGCATCTCGCTGGAAAAAGAGCTGACCTGCTTTTTCAGCCGGTCGCGGCAGGCGCTGTGGCTCAAGGGCGAAACCAGCGGCAACTATCAGCACATCGTTTCCGTCACGGCCGACTGCGACCGCGACGCGCTGGTGGTGATGGTGGAGCCCGACGGCCCGGCCTGCCACAAGGGCACGACCTCGTGCTTCAACGATCTCGTTTATGAGTCCGACGAGCGGCGTCCGTTTTCGATGGAGGGCCTGATGGCGCTGATTGAAGGCCGCAAGCGCGAAAAGAAGGAGGGCTCCTACACGAGCTATCTGTTCGACAAGGGGCTCGACAAGATCCTCAAAAAGGTGGGCGAGGAAGCCACCGAGGTCATCATCGCCGCCAAGGCGGAGGACAAGCGCGACACGGTCTATGAAATCGCCGACCTGACCTATCACGTCATGGTGCTCATGTGCGAAATGGGCATTTCGCCCGACGAGATTCTCTCGGAGCTCGCGTCGCGCCATGTCATCGACCACAAAGTAAAACAGGAAAAGATGACGTAAAAAAAGCGCCCCGCGGGGCGCTTTTTTACGTCCTGATTGAAAGCAGAAAACTGCGCGCCCCCCTGCGGCATGAGAAAAACAGTTTCCCTGTTTGAAAAGCCGCCTTCCTCACCTCCATCTCACTCCGAAAAGCACCAAGTTCTCCATTCTCCATTCCACTTTCCTCTTGCAATCTTTTGCTGATTGTTGTAAGATAAAGAAAACCAACCGAAAAAGGGGGCGGCATAATGGCGCAGCGCAGGATTCTCTGGCTCGATCAGCTCAAAGCGGTCGGGTTCTTCCTCGTGATCCTCGGACATATGGATATCCCCGGCGCTCTGAACGGCTGGAGCTATTCGTTCCACATGCCGCTGTTCTTCCTTGTTTCCGGCTTCACGCTGAATCTGAAAAAGACCGCCGAAGCCCCCCTGCGCGCGCAGGTCCCGAAGCTTCTCAAGCGCATGGTGCTGCCCTACGTCTGGATCGAGCTGATCTGCCTTTGCTTTTCGTTTCTCAACACGGTCCTGCTGCAGGGGAAGGAGCTGCACCTCGCCAGGAACCTGCTCGGCATTGTGATCGCCAACGGCCTGATCTGTCCCTACCCCTCGCGGCCGCTGTATTTTGCGCTGGTGCTGTTCCTGGCGCAGCTGCTGCTCTGGGCGGCGCTGCGGCTTTCCGGAGGCAGGGAGCCCGTTGCGTGGGCCGTGACGGCGGCGCTTTGCGTGTTCAGCTTTCTGACGCTCGGCAAGCCCATGGTCTGGCGCGTCAACGTGGTGCCCGTCGCCATGCTGCTGATGCTGGTCGGCACGCTCCTGCGCAGGCTCTATGACAGACTGCGCGGGCCCATCGAGACCGGGAACCCCCTGTGGCTGTATCTTTGCGGCGCGGCCCTGTTTGCCGCCGGCTTCGTGCTGCAGCGGTTCAACGGACGGCTCAGCATGGCCGGCAACCGCTACGGCGATTATGTACCGCTTGGTCTGCTTGCCGCCGTTCTGACCACGGTTGAGCTGGCGCTGTTTTTGATCCGGCTGCCCGTGCCGCGCGTGATGCAGATCATCGGGCAGAACACGTTCTTCTATATGGGCTTCCACCGCCCGCTGATTACGCTCCTTGAAAACCTGCTGCCCGCGTATAGGGACAGCTGGTGGTTCCTGACGGCCGGGTCGCTGCTGATCTTCTTCGGCCTCGTGCCGGTGGTGCTGCTGGTCAACAAAGCCTGCGCCTTCCTTTGCTGCAAGGAGACGGAAGGGGAGACCCCAGCCGCCCGGGTCGGCAGAACGGTTGCCACGGGTCTTGCGCTCGTGATCCCGTATTATTACGCGGTGCTCGCCGCGGTCGGACGTCTGGCTTTGCCCGCCGCGGCAAAATGGGTGCTGCTCGGGCTGTTCGTGCCGCTTTGCATTGCGGGCGCCCGGCTGCTCAGCCGGTTCGTGCCGGTGGTTTATCTGACCAGACGGTCCCTTCCCCGCGACGGCGCGTGACCGCCTCTTTTCCGCGCCGAAGAGGTTCCCTGCCGCGCGGTTTTCAACATTTTTGCAAAAAGTACTTTATTTTTTGTTCACAGTATGATAAAATATATTGAAAAGAAGAAAACGAACCATTCATCAAAACCGTTCAGGAGGAACTTGTTATGGAGAAAACGTATATCGGTTGGCAGGAAGCCGACTACAAAAGCAAGCAGACCGAATACACCGAAGAGAGCAAGATGCTCGCGGCGGACGGCACGCTGCTCGTGAAGGGCTGGGCGCGCCACAACGTGTTCGATTACGACCGCAACAACGTCAAGGCGGTCATGCGCCGCAAGGAATGGGATTTCTATCAGATCTCCAACGGCAAATACATGGCGCAGATTTCGTTCGCCAACATCTCTCTGGGCGGTTACGTGTCCGCCGTGCTGGTGGATCTGCGCGCCGGCAAAACGATTGCCAACGTCATGTCGCCGTTTTTGGGCGGCAAGGATAAATACGTGCTGCCGCCGAAGGGCGACGTGCCCAACTTTGTGAAGATGACCATCGGCAAGGCGGAGTTCTGCTTCGACACCCGCGAAGACAGCCGCACGCTGTTCTTCAAGATGGGCGACGTGGAATGCAATTTCAGCATGGATATCATGCCCGGGCTCGAGAACATCACCACCGTTCTGCCGTTCAAGGGCTATCCCGACCGCTATTTCATGACCACCAAGCAGATGTGCATGCCGTGTGAGGGCACCTTCGCCTTCGGCGGCCAGACCGTGGAGTTCACCAAGGACGACACGTTCTGCTCGCTCGACTGGGGCCGCGTCTGCACGCCGTATGCGCTGGTCTGGTACTGGGGCAGCGGCTCCACCTATCTCTATGACAAGGACGGCAACAGGCACATCTTCGGCTTTGAAATCACCTGGGGCATCGGCGACGAAAGCAACGCCACCGAAACGTGCATGTTCTATGACGGCAAGGCGCACAAGTTCGGCGCCGTGGACGTGGAGACCTTCCCGAAGCCCGACAAATACATGCAGCCGTGGAAGTTCATCTCCGAGGACGGCCGGTTCAACCTGACCATGACGCCGTTCTTCGACCACCACTCCGATCTCAACGTACTGGTGATGCGTATGCATTCTCATCAGGTGCACGGCCTGTGGAACGGCACCGTGACGCTGGACGACGGCACCGTGCTTGAAATCAAGGACATGTACGCGTTCTGCGAATACGTGGAGAATCGCTGGTAAGTTCAACTTCATCACAAAAAAAGGACGGCTCAAACCGTCCTTTTATTATACCTTCAAAATGTTCCGCGCGACCCACCAGATCAGCAGCAGGGCGAGCACGGCGTAATCCACGGCCGGTCGGCTCGGCAGGTAGGAGAACCGGCCCTGCACCACATAGCGCTTAGCCGCGCAGCCGAACACGTACAGCACATACAGAAACTCCAACGGCCAGGCGTAGTTCAGGGCGAGGCTTTCCCGAACCCGCAGATGAAGCAGAGCCGCCGCCGCGCGCGTGCTGCCGCAGCCCGGGCAGCGAAGGCCTGTGATCAGATTGAACGGGCAGCGCCATCCGATTCCGGTTTTTGAAAAAGCAAAAAGCAGCGCGGCGGCGCAGAGCAGCGCAAGCGCGAAAAAAAGCGAGAGCCTGCGCAGTCGGCTTTTTTGTTCTTTTGTCACGGCCTTCGCCTCCCTTCCCGCTGTTCCTATTCTACCGCAAAAAGCGGCGCAGGGCAAGCTTTTTTTGCCTGGAAGCGTCTTGACATCCTGCGGCCTGATATGCTATCATTTTTGCGATAGAGAACCTATCGGAAATCAAGTATAAAGGAGACTCGTTATGAAAATTGAAAAAAGAAGCGTTGCGACCTGTGTCATTCTTTCCATCGTGACCTGCGGGATTTATGGCATTTACTGGTGCGTCAAGATGCTCAAGGAAGCCGTTCAGGTGAAAGACGAGAACGATGACGGTCTGGTCGAGATCCTGCTGGGCATCTTCCTTTGCCCCGTCGGTTTCTACCTTGCCGAAAAGAAGCTCGGTGAAGGCTGCCAGCAGAAGGGGATTGCTCACGACGACCGCTCGGTGCTCTATCTCGTGCTCGGCTTTATCGGCCTCGGCATCGTGAACTATATCCTGATGCAGAGCGACATGAACGCCATCGCCGATCAGATCGCCCCCGCCGCCGCGCAGGAGCCGCAACCCTATCAGCCGCCGCAGGAAGCCTTCACACAGGCGCCCCCGACGGAAGATCAGTAAATCGCTTTCAAAAAAAGAACCGCCCGGAGCGGTTCTTTTTTTAGCTGCCAGTCGGCTCAGAAGCCGAAATCAAAGTCGCCGAAGTACTGGCGGAAGAAATCTTCAAAGCTGCTGGCGCCGCCGTAGTTGTAGCCGTCCACCGAAGAGGTGGTCTCTTCTTCCTGCTGGGTGCCTCTGTCTTCCACCAGCGTGATCGTCACGTCAAAGGTGGAGGTCTTGTAGGTCCGGTTTTCCACACGGCAGAGCGTCAGCGTCATGGTGTCGCCCACGGCGCCCTTGTCGATCAGGTCGAGCAGCACCGAGGAATCGTCCATATCCTTGCCGTTGACCGCGATGATCAGGTCGCCGACCTGCGCGTCGGTCTTCGCCAGCGAGCTGTCGTTCGAGATGCCCGCAATGACCAGCGAGCCGGCGGGCAGCCCCTTGATGGCAACGACCATCGAATACATCTGATAGGAGCTGACGGAGGCGTACTGGATGCCGAGCTTCGGACGGTTGGGGACGTACTTATACTTGATAAGGCTTTCCACGATCGGCTTCACCGTGGACATCGGCACGGCAAAGCCCATGCCTTCATAGTCCGTTGCGGCAATCTTGGAGGAGTTGATGCCCACGACCTGGCCGCGGGAGTTGACCAGCGCGCCGCCGGAGTTGCCGGGGTTGATTGCCGCGTTGTGCTGAATCGAGGTCAGCGTATAGGTGGAGGAGACGGAACGGTCGATGGCCGAAACGATGCCGTTGGTGATGGAGCCGAAGTATTCCGAGCCGCCCGGGTTGCCGATAGCATAGACGGTTTCGCCCACCTTCAGGGCGTTGGAATCGCCGAATTCCGCGGCGGTGAGGTCGTTCGTTTCCACCTTCAGCACGCCGATGTCGGTGCGCTCGTCATAGGCCACGAGCGACGCCTCATAGCGCTTTTCGTCCAGCGTCAGAATGCCGTAGGTCAGCCCCTTGCCCTTGATCACGTGGGCGCAGGTGATGATATAGGTGTATTTGCCCTCGCGGTCCGTGCCCATCACGACGCCGCTGCCCTCGCCGGCCAGCTTGCCGTTCTGATAGGTCATGACGCCGACCACGGAGATGCGGCATTTTTCGGCCACCTGCACCGCGGAAAGCACGCCGCTTTCGTTGGAGCCGATGTCGATCACCTGGTTGTCGCCTTCGCCGTACTTGCCGGTTGTGTCTTCCAGAAGCGTGCTGCCGCTTGCGTCGGTCACGGCGGGCTGCTTGCGGTCGGCGCCCCAGAAATGGGAGCCGAGAATGGCGGCAAAGCCCACGATCACCGCAACGAGCAAAACAAGGATGGCTACCTTTTTGCCGGCGCCCTTTTTCTGCTTCGGCGGCTGCGGCGCCTGGTTATAGCCGTAGGGACGGTAGGTCTGCCGGTCCTGTTGCGGCGCCTGTCCGTAGCCGTAGGGGCGATAGGTCTGCTGCCCGGGCTGATACGGCTGCTGTCCGGGCTGCTGCGGCGGCGTCTGCGGGCGGCCCTGCCAGGGCTGCTGCTGAAAGCTTTGCGGCGTGGGCGGTACCTCCGCCTGCGGCGGCTGCGGGGCCTCCGGTTCGCTCTTCGGGAACGTGAAGGAGGGCGTTTCTTCCAGCGGCTGCTGCGGCGTCTGCGGTTCGCTGCCGAACAGTTGGTCGTTGTTCTGTTCAAAGTTGTCTGTCATGGTTGCAATGCCTGCCTTTCTGTTGCGTACTGCGGACGTCCGTCCGCGTTCATTGATCGTTTATAGTTTTATCATGGATTGCTAAAAGATAGTTTAAACATTGGTTAAAAAGAACTTTAATTCGGCAGTTCGAACGAAAACTCGGTGTATTCGCCCTCCTTGGAGGAGGCGCGGATGGTGCCGTCGTGCATATTGATGATGGTCTTGACGATATAGAGGCCGAGACCCACGCCCTTGACGTCGAACGAGCGCGATTTGTCCACCTTGTAGAACCGCTCGAAGATGCGGGCAATCTCTTCCGAGGCCACGCCGGCGCCGCTGTTGCGGATCGTGACGCGCACGCCGCGCTCTGTCGGCTCGGCCGAAATCCGGATCGTACCGTGCGCGGGGGTGAACTTTACGGCGTTGTCGAGCAGGTTATAGATGACCTGCTGAATCAGGTCGCGGTCGGCGGTGACGCTGACGGGACGCATGTTCTCAAAGCCTTCCACCTGAATCTCCTTGTCGTTGATCGTGCGCTCAAACGGCAGCAGCGTTTCAAACAGCTGGGCGCTGACGTCGTATTTGACGGGAGCCAGATCCACCTCGCCCGCTTCGATCTTGGAAAGGTTCAGCATGCTCACCACGATGCGCGACAGGCGGCGGATTTCCTTGGAAACGATGCGCAGATACTGCGTTTCCTGCTCCTTGGGAATCGTGCCGTCCAGAATGCCGTCAATGAAGCCGCCGATGGAGGTCATGGGCGTTTTCAGCTCGTGCGACACGTTGGCGATGAAGCTGCGCTGCGCCTCCTCCTCAACGGCAAGCTCGTCGGCCATCTGGTTGAGCGCCACGGCGAATTCGCTCAGGTAGCCGCGCTTGTAATTCTCGTTGGCGCGGTGCTGGAACTCGCCCTTGGCGAAGTGCTTGGTCACTTCCTCCATCTCGGCCAGCGGCTCGGTGATGCCGCGGGTGAAGATATAGATAATCACGATGCACAGCAGCAGCGAGATCAGCATGGCAAAGAAGACCGTTTTCAGAATGCTCAGTACGTAGGGGAGCAGGCCGGTGATGGCGTCTTCCACGCCGAAGAGCACGCCGATAGGCGTCTGGCTGATCGTGACGGGCACGGCGATGACGAACTTGCCCGAGCCGAACACCTCGTCGTTGATATAGTCGCGGAAGCCGCTGCGCACGGCGCGCAGCATGTAGTTTTCGGTGATCTGCAGCCCGGCGTGATAGACGCAGTCGTCCAGCTTTTCCAGCCGGCCCGCTTCCTTGCAGGCGATCACGCGGCCGTCGTTGTCGGCCAGAAAGAAATCGGAGCCCGTGGCGCTGGAAACGATCTTCAGATTGTCGATGAAGTCGTCCATGTCCGGCCCGCCGGCCAGAAACCGGTCGGGGTCGTCGGTGCGGATGGCTTCCACAATGCTGTGGGCATTGTCCAGCAGCGCGTCGGTGCGCTCGGTCCACCACTGGCTGGCGGTGAACACGATCATCGTGCCGCCCAGCATGACGAGCGCGAGCATGACCATCAGCGCGGTAAACAGAAAGTAGCGCCGGAACAGCGGGCCTTTTTTGCGCCGGCCGGCGGATTTGTCTTTTTTCATCGGTCTGTTCCTTCCTGTGTGTGATGAAGAAAGGGCTGCCGCATGGCGTCATGCGCAGCCCCGAGCAATCTGTTAATCCTTCGTCTCAAACCGATATCCGACGCCCCAGACCGTGCGCAGCTCCCACTTGTCGGACACGCCGGCAAGCTTTTCGCGCAGACGCTTGATGTGAACGTCCACCGTGCGGGAGTCGCCGTAATAATCGAAGCCCCACACCTCGTCCAGCAGCTGGTCGCGGGTGAACACGCGGTTCGGGTTCTTGGCCAGATGGAAGATCAGCTCCATCTCCTTCGGCGGCGTGTTGACGTGCACGCCGTTGACCTTCAGCTCATAGTTGGTCAGATTGATGGAAAGCTTGTCGTAATGCACTTCCTTGATCTCTTCCGCGGGCGCGGAGGAGGAGCGGCGCAGCACGGCCTTGATGCGGGCGATGACTTCCTTCGCGTCAAAGGGCTTCACCACATAGTCGTCGGCGCCGAGCTCCAGGCCGAGCACGCGGTCGAACACCTCGCCCTTGGCGGTCAGCATGATGATGCGCGCGTTGGAAAACTTGCGGATCTCGCGGCAGACCTGCCAGCCGTCCAGCTTGGGCAGCATGATGTCGAGCAGCACGAGGGCCGGGTTCTCTTCGCGGAAGGTTTTGATCGCGGCCTGGCCGTCGTTGGCAATCACGACGGAATAGCCTTCCTTTTCCAGATAGAGTCTGAGCAGTTCGCAGATGTTGAGGTCGTCGTCAACGACGAGGATCTTTTCAGCAGCCATGGTTCAAAATCTCCTTTGTAAAATTCCGGGTTTATCTTAAAGGGTCAACCTTAATTCAACTTATAATAGTATGTGACGAAACCGCGGATCCATCACATTTTTTCGGGCGCGTCCACCTTAAGCATCGTCAGAATGCTGCAAAGGGTGTCTTTGACGCAGACGCACAGCGTCAGCCGGGCCTGCATCAGCGCTTCGTCCTCCACGTTGACGCGGCAGGCGTTATAGAACTTGTGGAACAGCGTGGCGAGGTCGATCGCGTAGTGCGTGACCTTGGCGGGGTCGTAGTTCTTCGCCGCGTTCACGATCACGTCGGGCAGGGTGGACAGGAAGCGGATCAGCGCCGTCTCTTCGGGTGCGGTCAGCTTTTCCAGCTCTGCGCGGGCCGTTTCGCGCGCCGCCTTGCCTTCGCTTTGCAGCTTTTTGAGAATCGAGCAGATCCGCGCGTGGGCGTACTGGCAGTAGTAGACCGGATTCTGCGCGGTCTGCTGCACGGCAAGGTCCAGATCGAAGTCCATCAGCGACCCGGGCTCGCGCATGTTGAACAGGAACCGCACCGCGTCGATGGGCACCTCTTCGAGCAGGTCGACCAGCGTGATCGCCTTGCCGGTGCGCTTCGACATGCGCACGATTTCGCCGTCGCGCATCAGGCGCACGAACTGCATCAGCAGAATGTCCAGCCGGTCGGCGGAAATGCCGATCGCCTCCATCGCGCCCTTCATGCGGGCCACATGGCCGTGGTGGTCGGCGCCCCAGACGTCGATCGCCTTGTCAAAGCCGCGCAGAGCCAGCTTGTTGCGGTGATAGGCGATGTCGGCGGCAAAATAGGTGGGGTTACCGTTGGCGCGCACCAGCACGTCGTCCTTGAGCTCGAGCTTGTCGATCTCCTGCTGCGTTTTGCCCTCGCGCAGCAGCATCGCCGTCTGCACGTCCTTGTTCTTATACCACAGCGCGCCGTCTTTTTCATAGGTGTAGCCGCGCTGCGTCAGCAGGTCGATGACGTCTTTGATCGCGCCGGATTCGTGCAGCGTCTTTTCGCTGAACCAGACGTCGTAATGAATGCGGTAGACGTCCATGGCCTTCTGCATGTTTTCGATGTTCTTCGGCAGGGCGAAGGCGACCAGCGCCGCGCGGCGCTCCGCTTCGTCACTTTCCAGATATTTGTCGCCGTACACGTCGGCGAATTCCTTCGCGCGCTCCCGGATATCCTCGCCGTGATAGCTGTCTTCGGGCAGTTCCACCGCGTCTTCGCCGCGGAAAAGCTGCTGATAGCGGATATCGAGCGACAGGGCGAACTTTTCAATCTGGTTGCCCGCGTCGTTGATATAGAATTCGCGGCTGACGTCATAGCCGGCGTAATCGAGCACGGCGGCCAGACAGTCGCCCAGCGCGCCGCCGCGCGCGTTGCCCATGTGCATGGGGCCGGTGGGATTGGCCGAAACGAACTCCACGTTGACGCGCTTGCCCTTGCCGTAATCGCTGCGGCCGTAGGCGGCGCCGGCGGCGCGGACGTCCAGCAGCACGTCGGCGTAGAACGACGCGCCCAGATAAAAGTTGATGAAGCCGGGGCCGGCCACGCGAACCTCGTCAAAATAGGTGCCGGCAAGCTCCATTTCCGCCGTGAGAGCTTCCGCGATTTTGCGCGGGGGCAGGCGGAAGGTGCGGGCGTTGGCCATGGCGGCATTGGTGGAAAAATCGCCGTTTTGCTTGTCGGCGGGCACTTCGATGATGAACGGCGCAAGCTCGCCTGCGGGCAAGGCGCCGGTCTGCTGCGCTTTTTGCGCGGCCGAGGAGACGAGCGACAGGATCTGCTCCTGGGCGCGTTCTGCAGTCAGTTTCATAAAACGGAACCTCCGTGGTTTATTGCGGGAAAGCCGGCGCGCCGGTCTGCTCCAGGCGGGTCAGGCTGATGTCGAACGAGATCTCGCCCAGCGGAACCATGTCCACGTCGGTGCAGTAGCGGAAGCGCAGCGTGCCGCCGCTTTGCTTCATGTCCGACTGCACCTGCAGGGCGGAAACGCCCAGCATGAACGCGCCGAAGGGCGTCTGGTGCTGCGACATGTGGCGCACGTTCTGCTCCAGCACCATGTGCGATTCAAAGGAGCCGTCGCGGCTGATCGTGATGCAGCGGCCGTCTTCCACGTGCAGCCGCGTGGTGCTGCCGCGCAGGTCGCCGTCCTCGTCCAGATAGGTGATGGTGTAATCCCGCTCGTCACCCTCCAGCGCCGCGCGCGAGGTCATGTCCAGCGTCTGCTTCTGGCCTTCCACGTTCTGCACGGTGTGGATGCGGATCATGTAATCCTCCCGCATGCCGATCCCTCCTTTGAACAGGTTTTCATTTACTATAGCATAATTGTGAACAAATTGCAAGACCAATTATGAACAAAATCAAAGTCCGAAGACACCCGGCGGCGCCGGCGGCGCCGGGAACGTCTTTTTCGCTTGACGAAGCGGAGACTCTTCGCTAAAATAAGATAAATTGGTTCACGGAAGGAGAGCGCATGTTTCTTTGCTACAGCACACCGGCCAACATGAGCTATGTCGGCTG